>NZ_JBYSXE010000084.1:0-7214 GCF_058781925.1 Sphingobium sp. FW306-1B-F04DB
TATCGGGGAACAGCCACCCGCTTCCATGCTGCGACTGCTTTGGGGCGACTCGCTCCCGCGATTACCCCATGTGGATGCCCACCCGATGGAGCCGCTTCCACCAGCGCCCGAGCAGCCGCTGGCTTGCATCGTTCGAGGTGAACGCCAGGAGAAAGATAATCGCATAGGCGGTCCCCGTCAGGATCCAGACGGGCACGGGCCGCCCTTCGCCCGACAGCAGCATATAGTAGGTGAGCGCGGCCAAATGGATGCCGTGCGCAAGCGCGAAGGCGATGCCCCATTGCCGGCGGCGCCTGACGACGGCCTGCATCAACGGCGAGGGAAAGAGGCGGGCGGTCGCCGGGGCACAGTAGACGACCAGGAAGACAAGGAAGCTCGCGCGCGCCGTCCATCGCGCTGCGAGCCTGGCTTGCTCCAGGGCATCTATACCTACCGTGACTCCAAGTGCGATAGCCGCGACACCGGCGGCCGACGCAATGAGCAGCGGCGTGGCCTTGTGGATATGCGGCGAAGGCGCGGCAATCATGGGTTGGCTCCTGCTTGTGTGGACAGGAGGGCAATGTCAGACCCAGCGGAGGCGCGCTTAACTGGCGCCTCACATTTTGCTCACCAAAACCTTGTTTTTTGGGCCACTCGGGCAGAATTGGAGTGGCAGGCCCCGAATTCCCGAGGGCATGCGCCCGAGGAACGTGATTTGCGGTACCTCTTTGAACAGAACGTCCTCGACACGGAACTGCGTGAGTTGCGTCGCGGCGAGACGGCGCTGACCGTCGCGCCGCAAGTGTTCGACCTGCTCGAATATTTGATCCGCAATCGCGACCGGGTCGTCAGCAAGGACGACCTCATCGCGGCAATTTGGGACGGCCGCATCGTCTCGGACGCGGCACTGACCACGCGGATGAACGTGGCCCGCACAGCCATCGGCGACAATGGCGAGGAGCAGCGCCTGATCAAGACGCTGCCACGGCGCGGTTTTCGTTTTATCGGGAGCGTCTCGGAGGACGAGGGCGACGCGGTCACGGACGGCTTCGTCGAGCGGCCCCCGCTGGAGCTTCCGGACCGGCCCTCGATCGCCATTCTTCCCTTCGCTATTTTCAGCCCGGATCCGTCCCAGGACTATTTCGCTGACGGCGTCGTCGAAGACATCACCACCGCGCTCTCGCGCTTCAGCGAACTTTTCGTAATCGCCCGCAATTCGAGCTTCCAGTACAAAGGCCAGGCCGTTGATGTCCGCCAGGTCGGACGCGAGCTCGGGGTGCGCTACGTTCTCGAGGGCAGCATCCGCCGGGCCGGTCCCCGGCTGCGGATCACCGTTCAGCTCATCGACGCGGCGACAACCGCTCACGTCTGGGCGGAAAATTATGACCGGGCGATCGAAGACATGTTCGCCATCCAGGACGAGCTCGTGGGCGCCATCGCCGCGATCCTCGCCGCGCAGGTCCGCAAAGCCGAAGCCGTGCGCGCGCGCGGCCGCCCGCCCGGAAACTGGAAGGCGCACGATCATTATTATCTGGCGGTTGAGGCCTTCGCCGCGGCACTCTCGACCTTCGACGTCAGGCACATCGACGAGACCCGGAAACATCTTGAGCAGGCGCTCGCCCTGGATCCGCTTTTCGCTCGCGCCTAGGTGCTCTTGTCCAAGACCTGCACCACGGTTTGGGCCAGCAAGCTGGACGACGATCATCTCAACCCTGCCGCGCTGGATAAGGCCGAACTTCATGCCCGCAAGGCCGTGGAGCTCGATCCGAATTTGCCCGAGGCGCACGCCATGCGGGGCTTCGTGCTCATGTGGCGCGGAAAGTTCGATCCGGCGATCGCCGCGTTCGACCGTGCTATCGCGCTCAATCCGAACTACGTAGATTGGCGTTTTGGTTGGGCGCTGGTGCTTGCTGGCGAACCGCGGCGGGCAATCGATCTCCTGAAGGCTTATATGCGGCTCGATCCGTTTCACGGACCCTTGCCCTTGTTCTTCATCGGAGTCGGGCATTTCATGCTTAAGGATTATGAGCAGGCAGTGGCGATCCTGACCGACTATGTCTCTCACGCCCCGACGCCCATCCAGTACGGCTATGTATGCCTTGCTGCGGCGCACGCCCAATTGGACGAGCCGGACAAAGCCAAGGCGGCCGCCGCGGAAGCGATGCGGATGAATCCCAACTTTACCATCTCGGGCACGGCAAGGCCCTTGGCCGTATTCAAGAACGCAGAGGACGATGCCCACTTTTTCGGCGCATTGCGCAAAGCGGGCCTGCCTGAGTAGCAGGCTGGATAGTTTCTCGATGCGAGTCAGATCGAGGCAATATTGGCTTGTTGAAGAAGCAGCGCCCGGTTTGTTACTTCAATGCGTCCATAGGATAGTGAGATTGCCCCCGTCGCCACGAGCGCGCCGAGGTGCCGGTTCAGCGTCTGCCGCGACACGCCGAGCATCACGGCCAAATCCTCCTGACGGACACGCAGGGCGTCAACACGCTCGTCCGTCCGGGTCAGCAGCAGCCTGGCCAGGCGCATACGGGGCGGCGTTGCCACGATCTGAGTGATGAACTCGAGCGCCATCCGCTCGCGCTGGCACACCAACCGGCCGAGATCGTGGTAGAGGCCGGGCAGCGTCGCCGCGAGTCGGCTGAATGCCGCCATCGGCACATGAAGCAGCCGGGCCGAACCGAACGCGAGAGCATCGTGAGGACGCACATCTTCGTCGATCGTCGACAACTCTCCGAACCAGTTCCCCGGCCGCAGCGTGAGCGCGAGGAACTCAGTCGCCGGTGTCGGATACCCCTTGAGCCGCACCTCGCCCTCCAGCACCGCCCATAGGCCGTTGGGGAGATCGCCATAGCCATATACGCATGCGCCATCGGCGAAACGGCGCGTGCGGCCCTGCTCCAGCAGCCGATCACGACGACCCGGCGGCAAGCGGGAAAACCACGGATCAGCATCGAGAATAGCGCGGTCGGCGAGGTTCATACCCGATGCTCGCCAATCGACCAACTTTGTCAAGATTGCGACATTCTTTGCCGCCAAATCGTGGCATCAGGATCGTTAAGAGCAACGATTTGAGAGGACGGAACATGGCAACCGCATTCAAGACTTCGAGCTTGCACGACAGCGTATCGGCGGAGGAATGGGCGCTACGCGTCGACCTTGCGGCGGCCTACCGGCTGGTTGCGCTCTACGGCTGGGACGACCTGATCTTCACTCACCTCTCCGCGCGCGTGCCCGGGCCCGAGCACCATTTCCTCATCAATCCGCTGGACATGATGTTCGAGGAGATCACGGCCTCGTCGCTGGTGAAGATCGATGGCGACGGCAACAAGGTGATCGACACGCCCTCGCCGGTCAACCGTGCCGGGTTCGTGATCCATTCGGCGATCCATGGTGCGCGTGAGGATGCGGCAGCGGTGCTCCACCTGCACACGCCGCATGGACAGGCGGTGTCAGCTGCGCGGCCATGTAATGGCCAATTATTTCAGTGATCCGGCGTTCCGCGCGATGCTCGCGGCGCCCCCCGAGGAGGACGTGCCCGCCGCGGTCCGGCAGTGGGCCGCGACCTTCGGCAAGGTGCTGACCTGGGACGACATGGGCTGGCTGCGGTCGATGACGAAACTGCCGCTGGTGCTGAAGGGCATCTGCCACCCCGACGACGCGCGCCGCCCGATCGATAGCGGCGCGGACGCGATATACTGCTCCAATCACGGCGGGCGGCAGGCGAACGGCGGCATCGCCGCGATCGACCACCTGCCCGGAATCGTCGCGGCGGCGGGCGAGGTGCCGGTGCTGTTCGATTCGGGCATCCGCTCGGGCAGCGATTTGGCGAAGGCGCTGGCGCTCGGCGCGCGGGCGGTAGGCATCGGGCGCCCCTATGTTTATGGACTGGCGCTCGGCGGAGCGGAAGGGGCGGCACATGTATTGCACTCGATCCTGGCGGAAACGGACCTGATGATGGCGGTGAACGGCTGGCCGACGCTCGCAGACCTGCGGGCGACGGGTGCGGAGCGCGTCTCGTGACCGCGCCGATGCCGAAGGTGCTGGCCTTCGACGTGTTCGGCACCGTTGTGGACTGGCGCAGCGGAGTCACGCGGGAGTCTGCGACGTTCCTAGCGCGGATCGGGCGCGCCGACATCGACCCCGCCGCCTTCGCCGACGCATGGCGGATGCGCTATATCGGGGTGATGACCGCCTTCGCCGCGTCGGGCCGCGACTTCGTCACGCTCGACGTCCTTCACCGCGAGATGCTGGAGGAGGCGCTGCGGGGCGTGGGCGTCGATCCGGCGACGCTGGACGAGGAGCTGCTCGCCGACTGGAACCGCGCCTGGCACCGACTGGACCCATGGCCGGACGCGGTGCCGGGGCTTACCCGCCTCAAGACGCGTTTCCCCGTCGTCACGCTCACCAACGGTAACATAGCGCTGATGCTGGCAATGGCGCGGCGTGCTGGATTGCCGTGGGACGCGTTGCTCGGCGCCGAGGTGACGCGCACCTACAAGCCGTCCCCCCGCGCTTATCTCGGCACCGCCGAGGTGCTCGGGATCGCGCCAGACGAGCTCTGCCTCGTCGCGTCCCACCACAGCGACCTCGCCGCCGCGCGCGCCTGCGGCCTCTCCACGGCCTATGTCGACCGCCCGCACGAATATGGCGGACGCCGCGCCCCCGACGTGGATGCTGCTCAGGACTGGGATTGGGTGGCCGGCAACATTACCGGGCTGGCAGGCCTGTTTGGTTGCTGAAATCGAATGGGGCAGGAACCGGCAGTCGGAGAGGCTGGCGACCGCGTCGGCACCAAATCGGGCGCTCCGACGATCGAATTGCGCAATCCGGCTACCACCAGAATCCGCATTCCGCCCCTGAGGCCGTCATCCCTGGTTCGGCCGCCCGAAGCTGTCCGTCCGAAACCGGTCGATTGTCCCCATGGTGCCCAACACATACGGGTTGGGTATCGCGCCGAAATGACCAGATTCCGCCACTTTTCAGGAATGGCGCACCCAGCATGAATATGATGGGCACTCAACTCATTGGGAAATTTCCATAGCGCTCGTCAAGTGATGTCCGCTTTGCGCCCTTAGCAGTCGTCCGCCAGCGCAAGCGATCGAACCAAAAGAGGCCGTCCGTTCAGCCCCGCTCTAATGTCCGCTACCGAGTCAAATGTGACCTTAGCGCCTTTGCCAGATCATTGATCCTGACAGGCGGAGAGAGGAAGGCCATCACTCGGTGTTGCCGGTCGTTTGGCTTTCCTCGGTCGGGTATTTAGCCAGGGATGCGGAGGTCTGGCGGGCCGCTTCATCGATGACGTCGGCCACCTCGCGGGGATGCGTGATGAACCCGGCGTGGCTTCCCGGGACCTCGACGATCTTGGCGCCGATGCGCCGGGCCATGCCGTGCAACATGCCCTCTCCAAAGGCCCGGTCTTGCTTGAAGATAACCGCCCAGGTCTTGTGCGACTGCCAGGCCGAGTTCGTCAGCTTGGTCTCGAACGAGGACATACGGATCGGTAGCTGGGAGTCGCGAAGAAACGCGGCGTCGGCGTCCTTCAAATCAGCTGCAAAACCCGACCTAAACTTGTCCGCTCGTACGAACCCGAAACCGTCCTTTCCAACATCGAGTGCGAACTCCGAGGCCGCCGGATAGCCCTTGTATTGTTCGGCAGTCGTTTCTCCTGCCGCGGGGGCTAATGCGGACACGTAAACAAGGCCAGCCACACTCGGATGACTGCCGGCTTCGGTGATGATCGTACCGCCCCAGCTGTGGCCGACGAGAATGGCAGGGCCGTCTTGCCGAGCGAGAATACGGTTCGTGGCGGCGACGTCGTCTTCAAGTGATGTTAGTGGATTCTGGACGATGCTCACGTGGTATCCTCGCGCCGTCAGCCGGTCATAGACCCCGCGCCAGCCAGATCCGTCCACGAACGCGCCGTGAACTAGCACCACATTACGGACCTTCTGTGCGGAATCGATTCTCGCTGGGAGCTGAGCAATTGCGCCAGTCCCGAAGAACGCGGCTCCCGCGGCAATTACCAATTGATACAGCTTCATCGGCTATTCCTTTCATTGTGTAATGCGCTGAGTTTCGATTCTGATCAGGCAGCCTGCGAGCGTCGCATCGGATGCGTCGGGTGCGCCGGTTCCGTCGCGGCCCTGAGATTATCTCGCGGCTCTCATAGCGCCTGTTGAGCGACACATTTCCGCGACTTCTCCGCATTCGAGATGACGTCGAAAGCAGTTGAGAGAGTGATCGTTGACAATGCCCACCGCCTGCATCCACGCGTAGGTTATCGTCGGCCCCACGAACTTGAAGCCGCGCTGCTTCAGTTCCTTGGAGATCGCTTCTGAAAGAGGCGTGCTCGCAAGACGGCTTTTGCCGTCGCCACGGATCGGCACGCCGTCCACGAAGGACCAGCAAAACGTCGAGAAATCTTCTCCACGATTCTGCATCTCGCGATAAATTTGCGCTCCTTTGATTGTGGCTTCGATCTTGGCTTGTGCGCGCACAATGCCCGGGTGCGCCATCAACCGTTCGACGTCTCGCGCACCGAACGCTGCAATCTTTGCCGGGTCGAAATCCGCGAAAGCGGCACGGAACGCATCCCGTTTGCGCAGTATGATGATCCACGAAAGTCCTGCCTGGAAGCCCTCCAGCATGAGCATCTCCCACAACATCCGTGGGTCGCGCTGTGGCACGCCCCATTCGTTATCATGATAGTCTCGCATATGCGGGTCGTTTTCCGCCCAGCTGCAGCGCTCGACTGGGGTATCGGGCATGTCAGGTCTCCTCCAAGCGCTAATCGAGAAGCGGGCTCGCGTCCGACGGCGAAAGCGGCGCTAATCAGTCGACCGATAGATGGACGGCTTCCACGTTGCAGCCGTCCGGATCGACGACGAAGGCCGCGTAATAGCCGGGATGATACTGAGACCGAATGCCCGGAGGCCCGTTGTCCGTTCCGCCTGCCGCCAGCGCAGCACGATAGAATGCATCGACGGACTCACGATCAGGCGCAGTCAGCGCGATATGCAAGTAGCCGTTGATCGGCTTTCCTTTACCGAGGAAGAGAAATGAGCTGCTGCCGGTTTCGTGGACACCAAGATAAGGTGTCTTTGGAATCGGAGGGCATGAATGCAACGAAGGAAGTTCAGTCGGGAGTTCAAGGTTGAGGCGGTAAAGCTGGTTCGCGAGCGGGGCGTATCGATGGCGCAGGCCGCGCGCGATCTGGATCTGCACATCAACGT
>NZ_JBYSXE010000085.1:0-7127 GCF_058781925.1 Sphingobium sp. FW306-1B-F04DB
TCGGGAGCCGGGCGGATTTCCGCGTCGGCGGCAACAAGGCCTATTATGCCCCTGGCCCCGATTATGTGCAGGTCCCCCATCAGGCGGCATTCCATCATCCGCTCGACTGGTACCGCACCGCCTTTCACGAGCTCGGCCACTGGACGGGCCATGCCGCGCGGCTTGCGCGCGAACAGCGCGGCACCTTTGGTGGCCCCGACTATGCGCGCGAGGAGCTGGTGGCCGAAATGGCCTCGGCCTTTGTCTGTGCTGCGCTCAATATCCAGCCGGCGGCACGTCATTCGGACTATATCGGCGCCTGGCTCGAGGTGCTGCGCGGCGACGAGCGCGCGATCTTCCGTGCAGCATCCCAGGCAAGCAAGGCCGCCGACATGCTGCTGGGAGCGGGCAGGGGAGAGGTGCCATGAGCGGCTGTCTCGCACAGCGCTGGCAGCGCCTGCGCCAGCATATCTGGCACCGCCGCGACGAGGCGCGCGGCTTGAGCGAGCGGATCGACCGCGCGGCATCGACCATGCCCTTGTTCACCTACCAGGTCTTCATCCTCCACCGTCAGGACGGGCTCGACTATGCGACCATCGCCGCGCTGCTCCGGCTGGAGGTCGACGATGTCGAGCAGCATATCGCCGCCGCCCTGCTGCACTTGGCGCGCACGCTGGGTGATGAGGACTGAGCCAATATCCGCCCTTCCTGATCAGGGGAGGGCGGACCCTTGCGGATCAAGCCGGCCTTGCCAAAGCGCTGGCACTCCACGAAAAGATTTGCAACCATGCGCAAGGACCTCGATCATCTTCCCGCCGCCAAGCAGCGCGACCTGGCACGCGTGCTCCAGATCCTCTTCGAGGAATTCGAGGATGCAACCGCGCTTGGAAGCCATGACTGGAAGAAGAAGGGCCGCATCCTCAAGGTCATCCTCTATGGCAGCTACGCGCGTGGCGGCTGGGTCGACGAGCCCCATACCGCCAAGGGCTACCAGTCCGATTTCGACCTGCTCATCATCGTCAACAACCAGAAGCTGACCGATCCGATCAAGTTCTGGGAGAAGGCCGAGGAGCGCCTCACGCGCGAATTCGCGATCACCAGGACCGTCAAGACCCCGGTCAATTTCATCGTCCACACCTTGCAGGAAGTGAACGACGGCCTTGCGCATGGCCGGTATTTCTTCATGGACATCGCGAAGGACGGGATCGCGCTCTACGAGAGCGAGGACAGCGAGCTTCATACCCCCAAGCCCAAGACGGCGACACAGGCGCTGGCGATGGCCAAGGAGTATTTCGAGGAGTGGTTTCCTGCGGCGATGCGGCGTAACAAATTGGCAAAGGATGCCTTCGCGCAATCCTTCTTACGCGAAGCAGCCTTCGACACTCAGCAAACCGCCGAATTTCTGTATCATTGTATCCTGCTCGTGAAGACTTTCTACACCCCGCACGTCCACAATCTCGGCTTCCTGCGCACGCAGGCCGAACGGCTCGATCGCCGCCTGGTCGATGCCTGGCCGCGCGAGACCAAGCGCGACCGCGCGCGCTTCGAGAAGCTTAAGGATGCCTATGTGAAGGCGCGCTACTCCAGGCATTACCGCATCACCGAGGAGGAGCTGACCTGGCTCGGAAACCAAGTCGAGGAGCTCGGCCGCATCGTCCATATCCTCTGCTCCGAGCGCATCGCCGAGCTCGAGCGCCACGCCGCCTAGACGTCGGCGCGCAAGGTCAGCGCAGCGTCTCGACCAGCGTCTTGAGGGTGGTCAGGTCCTTCATGATCCATTTGGCATCGGCCGAGAATTTCTCGTCATCCATGCCCGGCTGGCGATAGAGCGTCAGCATCACCTCGGCACCATCGCCATTCTGGACGACACGCAGCGGGATATGGACGGGGTCGCCCGAGCCTGCGTCCACCCAATGATCCATCACGCCATGGTCGTTGTGCGGGGTGAAGGTGATGCGGATCGGACCCTCGGCACCCGTCGCGATCCATATGTCCCCCTCCTTGTGCAGGTCCGCGTCCGATAGCCCCGAGGCCCATTTGGGAAAGAATTCGGGACGCCAGATCAGCTCGTAGAGCGCGCGCCAATTGTGATGGATCGAGACACTGTAGGTGCGCGCGGGCAGCATGGCGGAGCCTTGGTCCTCGAAATTGTCGGTCTGTGGGAAATAGCGGGGATTGGGCGGATTGCCAGTGCGACCTGGCAGTCATGGTGCCGTGCATGGAGCTGCGCCCTTGTGCGCGGCTGGTCGTGCGCGTCCAGATGGAGTGCCAATTGAGGGTGAGGGGCGTGAAATCGGGAGGGCAAGATTGAAAAACATGCCTCCCTGGTGCCGCGCGCGACGCGTGGTTCCTGGCTTCGCCGTGGAGGCTGGTGTACGCCCATCGCTCCACCCAGGGTGCCGGATGGCGCGCAAGCCACGTGCACAGGCCAGCCGCGACGGTGCCGGCCATGGAGGCCCTTGAAAGCCGCGCCCATGGCTCCCTTGTCACCAAGAGCAATCGCCAATCGAGGGCCCCGGACATGGACTTTGACGATGCCGTGAGGCTGCGGCTTGGCCGCATCGGGACTGATCGTCCGGTGCGCCACGCGCTGCACGACGCGATCCGGCTGGGAAGCGCCGCGCCGGCGCGGTCGCGCAAAGGGGGCGGCGGGCGCGGGGCGGGCCTGGGCGCGGCGCTGGGCAGCCGCTTGACCGCGCGGGGCGCGCGGCGCTGCGTGGTCAAGGTGCGCATCGTCAAACTGGGCGCCAGGGGGCTGGGCGCGGCCAGGGCGCATCTGCGCTATCTTCAGCGCGAGGGCACGACGCGCGAAGGCGAGCGCGCGGTCGTCTATGGTCCGGGCGACGAGCCGGTCGACGACAAGGCGTTCCTCCACAGAGCCGCAGGCGACCGCCACCAGTTCCGCTTCATCGTCGCTCCCGAGGACGGCGTAGAATATGACGCACTGAAGCCGCTGGTGCGCCGGCTCATGCACCAGGCCGAGATCGATCTTGGCACCAGGCTCGACTGGATCGCGGTCGACCATTTCAACACCGGCCACCCGCATGCGCACATCCTGCTGCGCGGCAAGGACGACAAGGACAAGGACCTCGTCATCGGCCGCGACTATCTGACCAAGGGGCTGCGGGAGCGCGCGAGCGCGCTGGTCACGCTCGATCTCGGCCCAAGGAGCGAGCGCGACATCTGGGCGGCACGCAGCCGCGAGGTTGCACAGGAACGGTTCACCGATCTCGATCGCCGGCTGCTGCGCGCGGCGGATGAGGATGGCATCGTCCGCGCCGCGCACGCCAACCGCCACGAGCAGGCGCTGCGTGCCGCCAGGCTCCAGACGCTCAAGCGCCTCGACCTGGCCAGCGAGGTGACCCAGGGAGGCTGGCGGCTCGACGAGGAACTCGAGGGCATCCTCAAGCGCATGGGCGAGCGCGGCGACATCATCCGCACCCTGCAGCGCGCGGTCGGCGCACACCGACCCGAGCGGCTCGCCGCGGACTTCGTCATCCATGACCACGGCGCGGATCCCGCACAGCCGCTGATCGGACGCGTCGTCGCGCGGGGGCTTTCGGACGAACATGCCGACCGCCATTATCTCGTCATCGAGGGCGTCGATGGCTGTACCCATTATCTCGATATCGGCGTCGACCACGAACCCCTGCCCGAGCACGGCATCTTCGCGTTCAGCCGGCGGACCGCCACCCCCATCAGCGCGGTCGACCGCGCCATCGCCCAGGTCGCCCAGGCGCATGGCGGATGGTATGCGCGCGACATCCACGCCATAGACGACCCCGCGCTGGATGATCTCGGTCTCGATATCCACGAACACCGCGTCGAGAGGCTGGCGCAGAGCGGGCTCGCAAAATCGCTTCATCCCGGCATATGGGAGATCGCCCCCGATCATCTCGCGCGGATCGCGGCCGAGGCGCAGCGCGCTGTCGCACAGCGGCCCGTCGAGATCCGCATTCTCGCCGACCGACCGCTCAAGGACCTTGTCCAGCATGAGGGCCGCACCTGGCTCGACACCGCGCTTGCCTCCGCCGCGAGACTCCAGCTGGGTGATGGCCTCGGCGCCGAAGTCGATCGAGCGCTGCGCGCGCGCACGCGCTGGCTCGTCGAACACGGCCATGCGCAGATGCGCGGGGACATCCCGCAATTCGCCCAGGGTTTTGCCGACACGCTCCAGGCCAAGGAACTGGGCCGGCTGACGCAAAGGCTGGGACAGGAGCTGCAATCCCCTCATGCGCCGTTGACCTCGGGCGACACGATCGAAGGCCGTTTGCTGCGCGCGGTCCAGGTGGGGGATGCGAAGTTCGCGGTCGTCGACAGGGAGCACTGCTTCTCGCTCGTGCCCTGGCGTGAGGATCTCCACCATTATATCGGCGAGCGGGTGCGCGGCATCACGATGGGCCAGGACATCACCTGGACGCGGGGACGCCGGCTGGAACTTTTCATTGGCTGACCGAGCGCGACTCGCAGCGCGATTTTCCCCATGATCGTGCGGGACAGGCCAGGGCTGCCCGCCGGCCTGCACCATTTGGCCGCGTCTGGCCGCGCCTGGCCCCGATTGTCCGGTTTATCGCGACGTCCCGATCGCCGATCATGGGCGCGTGCTCCGCATGAGCGAGGGAAGCGCGATGAAGACATCGAAGCAGCGACATCAATTCTACCTCCCCGCCGATCTCTCGGCGAAGCTTGTCGCACTCTCGGGCAGATCGGGCGCCTCCAAGACCGCGCTGCTGAGCGAGGCGCTGAAAGCCTGGCTCGAGCGAAAGGCCGATCACGCGCTCGACGAGCGCTTTGGACCTCGGCTCGACCGGCATTACCGCCTGGCCAGGCGCATCGAGAGGAAACTCGATGTGACGATCGAGCTGATCGGCGTGGTCTTCCTCCACGAGCTCATCCGGAGCGCCTTCCTCCCGAGCTTTACCGACGAGGCACGGCGCATCGGCAACGCGCATTTCGATCATTTCCTCGATGAGGTCAGGCGCAAGCTCCGCAGCGATGCGCTGACCGCAAGACTCCTCGACACCCCCGGCAGTGATGGAGAATTTGCATGATGGACCAGGCAAGCGAGCTGTGCGCGAGCTCGTACCAACCACCAAAGAACGTACTTCAGAAGGAGACCTGGTCGAACACGCAAGGTGGCATGGGATCTCAGTGAAGAGGGAGGCATCCCAGTTGCATGAAATCCAATTCATCACTGTGCTCGAGTTTGCGCATTTGGCAAAGCTGTCCCGACGGCAAATCGACAGATTGCGCCGAGTTCGGCCAAGCGGATTTCCTCGCGAGTACGAACTCGGGACCGGCCGCAGCAAATTTCGGCGCTGCCCACGGTTCAAACTGATCGAGGTGCAGGGTTGGCTGGACTCCCGCGCCCTTTGGTAATTTCCTAAGGGACCACGGCACTGTCATGTGACGCGATCGGCTCCGCCAGAAGCGGCCACCCGGATTTCCGAGGAAGTTTGAGTTGGCTTACGGGACTACGAAGTAACGTCCATGTCCGCGGTTCAAAATCGCCGACGTGCTCGCCGGGGTGGAATTGCGCGCCCTGGTAATCCAGCGAGGTCGCCATTTGGGAAGGGCGCTGCCGGCGTCTCTACGTCATCCTCAACGGGCACGCCGAGCATAGATGCCACACCGTGTTGGCGAGCGATTGTGGCGACCTCATTCTCCCATTTGAGAAACGCTTCGCGCTTCTCCTCCTCCAGCTCGAACCGGTCATAGATCCGCACAAGACCCTTCTTTAGATGGTTGAGCATTGCCTCGGCGGTCTCGTAATCGATTTTCAGCCGCCTCGTGTTCGACCTGACGGTGCGACGCAGGTCATGCGGGATCCAGTGTTCGACGGAGCGCCCGGCATATTCCGACATCCGGACAAGGAGGCGGTCCCGCACCCCGCACCAGACTGTCTGACAGAGCGCTCCCTCCAATCTCGACGACGGCAACACCCAGTCATGGTTGGATTGGAAGAGTGACCGTCCCCAAGGCCCAAGCGGGATGCGATGCGCCTGCGAATTCTTGACCCGCTCGGAGGGAATCGTCCAGATGTCGGACTGCAGCTCCGATGACTTTGCGTCGATAACTTCTGTGAGTCGTGCGGCCGTGAGCAGAAGCAGCAGCACGCCACGCTGATATACGCGCTCTTCGTGGGTCAATGCCTTGAGAAGCCAGCCGATCTCTTCGAGCGTGAGGATCCGTTCGCGCGAAGTCTCCGCAAATTTCAGATCACCCAATCGCGCGGCGGGATTTGAGGGAAGGCCAATTTCGGTACCACGCAGCGATGCTGCCCAGCCGAAGAAAACCTTGAGTTCGCTTGCGAGCCGATTTGCACGCACACGTGACGTCTTGCTCTTGGCCAGCACCAGCTTTGTCAGGTCGGTTTCGACGACGTCCAGGATCGGTTTCTGCGCGAGCTTGGGCGCGACGTCGCATCGATAGATTGCCAGCTTGGTCGCTATCGTGCGCGGCTTGTTGACACGCTTTGCTCGAGATGCGCGACCATCGCGAACAGCCTCCATATACAATTCATGTGCGAAACCGACCGTCATTGTCGTGCGCAGAGCTTCCTCACGCTCCGCATCGCGTGGATCAACGCCGGATTCAATCTGTGCGTTGAGGGCAGCCGCAAGTTCTCGGGCTGCGGCGATGTTGCAGGCGGGATAAAGGCCCAAATTTCGCGTAACGGTTTTTGAGCTACCAGCGACACGGCGTCGATAGACCCATTTCTTACGTCCGCTCGGCAGCACCTCAAGGGTTAAGCCAGGCGTCTGGGGATCAGCAATTCTGCCATTTTCTAGTGCATCGATACCCGCGGGGGTGAGCGCCAACTTCCTATTCATGTCCCGACTCCAGGTCGGCGAGGCATGACACAAATACACCGAGAGGCTTTCGCGGCAGGGCCGGAAGTCCGCCAAAAACGATCCAGAAACCGTGACACAAATCGTGACACAACACGTCACAAATCATGGCACAATAGCCGTCTAACCGGGTCCAACCGGGCCCAGCTCAGTCTCAATTGGATCGAGCCATAAATTGCAGTGTATCAATGACTTGCGGGCCGAATCTCAAGGATTCGGGTGGTGCCGGATGAGGGATTAAGCGCCCTACTCAGCAACCATTGGAAAACAAAGGTTTTTTCTGCGACCTCTGCTGCC
>NZ_JBYSXE010000086.1:0-7119 GCF_058781925.1 Sphingobium sp. FW306-1B-F04DB
CCCCGGCCTGCGCTCGATTTATCTCTCCGCAGTGCGATTGCCTCGTATGACAATCGTCGCACCTCGAAATCCGCGTTCTTACACGTCCTCGGTCGATTGCAGACGGTCCGCCGAGCAATCCGCTTTCCGCTCGTTGCAGACATGACGCCATGGTCCTGTGCGCGTCGGATCACCGGTCGCACTGGCTCCAGTCACCGTCCTCGCACGCGGCGACCCTGCGTCGCCATGCGGCCATTGCGGCGTCATGGCGCGCCCGGGCCTCCGCATTGGAGGCATTGTGGGCGTTGATCCGGGCGCGGTCGCGTGCTGCGGTGGATCTGGCCTGAGCGGCATTGAGTTCGGCGACCTTCTTTCGATCCGCGATTTTCGCGTCGCGCAGCGGATCGTTGAGCGCGGGATCGGGCGTGCGGCTCACGATATCGCCAGCGCACGCGGGTTCCGCGGATGGCGCCAACGATGCTGCGAGCGCAAGCGCCACCAACGCAAATCTGGACATCGGTGAACCTCTTGATGCTGTGCCTCAGCATGCGGCAGAGCCCGCGATCGTCGCAAGTGGCAGAGCGAGGGCCACGGAGATGAACTGCACCGTCTGCGAGCCGGGTGGTGCGCCTGCCAGCAAATCCGCGTCAGGCGGGTTGGCGAATCTGCTCGATCGCGGCGCGCGCGACCGCGTCGAGCCCATCGCCGTCATAGGCGAGGATCATTGCCTTCATCCGGGGGTCCCAATATCTGAGGATGTGATCGGCGGTGGCGTGCGCGGCTTCATCCGGACCCTGCGTGGCCAGATTGCGGGCGATCTGGTTGGCCATGTAGATCAGGCGTTCCAGGCTGTTCACTTCGCTGCCTCCGCGATGCGGCGCGAGCGTGTCGACAGCGCCTCATAATCCTCCTGCCAGTCGGTGGGGCCGTTGGAGGGGGTCACCTGCACCGCGGTCACCTTGTATTCGGGGCAGTTGGTGGCCCAGTCCGAATAGTCGGTGGTGACGACATTGGCTTGCGTCGCGGGGTGGTGGAAGGTGGTGTAGACGACGCCCGGCGCGACGCGATCGGTGATGAGCGCACGCAAGGTCGTCTCGCCCGAACGGCTGGCGAGGCGTACCCAGTCGCCATCGCGCACGCCGCGATCCTCGGCGTCCTGCGGGTGGATCTCGAGCCGGTCCTCGGGGTGCCAGGCGGTGTTGGCGGTGCGCCGCGTCTGCGCGCCGACATTGTAATGGCTGAGAATGCGTCCCGTGGTGAGCAGCAGTGGGAAGCGCGGGCCGGTCTTCTCGTCGGTGGGCACATAGTCGGTGACGACGAACTTGCCCTTGCCGCGGACGAAGCCTTCGATGTGCATGACGGGAGTACCCTCGGGCGCCTTGTCGTTGGCAGGCCACTGGATCGAACCGAGCTCGTCGAGCTTCGCGAAGCTGACCCCCGCAAAGGTCGGGGTCAGGCGCGCGATTTCGTCCATGACCTCGCCGGGGTGGCTGTAGTTCCAGGCAAGGCCGAGCGCGCGGGCGAGCTCCTGCGTCACCTCCCAGTCGGCGAGGCCGTTCAGCGGCTCCATCACCTTGCGGACGGGCTGGATGCGGCGCTCGGCATTGGTGAAGGTGCCGTCTTTTTCGAGGAAAGTCGAGCCCGGCAGGAAGATATGCGCGTAGTTGGCGGTCTCGTTGAGGAAGAGATCGTGGACGATCACGCATTCCATTGCGCTAAGGCCGGCGGCGACATGGCTGGTATTGGGATCGGACTGGAGGATGTCCTCGCCCTGGATGTAGATCGCCTTGAACACGCCATCGACAGCGGCGTCGAGCATGTTGGGGATGCGCAGGCCTGGCTCGGAATCGAGGCTGACGCCCCAGTCCTGTTCGAAGAGCGTGCGCGTTTTGGCATCGGAGATGTGGCGATAGCCCGACAGCTCATGCGGAAAGCTCCCCATGTCGCACGCGCCCTGGACATTGTTCTGGCCCCTGAGCGGGTTCACCCCCACGCCCGGCCGGCCGATATTTCCGGTCGCCATGGCGAGGTTGGCGATCGCCATGACGGTCGACGAGCCCTGCGAATGCTCGGTGACGCCGAGGCCGTAATAGATCGCGGCATTGCCCCCTGTGGCATAGAGCCGCGCGGCGGCGCGCAGATCGGCCGGGTCGACATTGGTGACGGGGGCGAGGAATTCGGGGCTGTGCTGGGGCTGCGACACGAATTCGGCCCAATCCTGATATTCGTCCCAGTCGCAGCGCTCGCGGATGAAGGCCTCGTCGGCAAAGCCTTCGGTGACGATGACATGCGCCATCGCGGTCAGCACCGCGACATTGGTGCCGGGTTTGAGCGGCAGATGATGCGCGGCCTCGATATGCGGGGTGCGCACCATGTCGATCCGGCGCGGATCGACGACAATGAGCTTCGCGCCCTGACGCAGGCGCTTCTTCATGCGGCTGGCGAAGACGGGGTGGCCATCCGTCGGGTTGGCGCCGATCACCATCATCACGTCGCACTGCTCGACGCTGTCGAAATCCTGCGTCCCCGCCGAGGTGCCGAAGGTAGTCTTGAGGCCGTAACCCGTGGGCGAGTGGCACACGCGCGCGCAGGTATCGACATTGTTGTTGCCGAAGCCGGCGCGGACGAGCTTCTGGACGAGGAACGTCTCCTCGTTGGTGCAGCGCGATGAAGTGATCCCGCCGATCGAAAGCCGGCCATATTTCGCCTGGATACGTTTCAGTTCGGAGGCGGCGTGCGCGAACGCCTCGTCCCACGAGACCTCGCGCCAGGGCTGGTCGATGCTTTCGCGGATCATCGGGTTCAGGATGCGCTCCTGATGCGTCGCATAGCCCCAGGCGAAGCGGCCCTTGACGCAGCTGTGCCCGCGATTGGCCTTGCCCTCCTTCCACGGCACCATGCGGACGAGCTGATCGCCCTTCATCTCGGCGCGGAAGGTGCAGCCAACCCCGCAATAGGCGCAGGTCGTGACCACCGAGCGATCGGGCGCACCGATCTCCGAGACCGCCTTTTCCTGAAGCGCGCCGGTGGGGCAGGCCTGCACACAGGCGCCGCACGAGACGCATTCGGAGGAGAGGAAGTCGTCGTCGGCGGTGCCCGCCGAGACCTTGGATTTGAAGCCGCGCCCTTCGATGGTGAGCGCAAAGGTGCCCTGCACCTCGTCGCAGGCGCGGACGCAGCGCGAGCAGACGATGCACGCCGCGGGATCGAAATCGAAATAGGGGTTGGAACAGTCGAGCGGGACATCGAGGTGATCGGCGCCGGGGGCGTAGCGCACCGCGTCGACGCCTGCGGCCGCGGCCTGTTCGCGGACCTCGCATTCGCCCGTCGCGCAATGCGGGCAATTGGCGGGGTGGTCCGAAAGATAGAGCTCCATCACGCCCTTGCGCAGCTGCTGCAGCCGTGGCGTCCGCGTATGGACGATCATGCCCTCGGCGACGGGGGTGGTGCACGAGGCGGGGGTGCCGCGCGCGCCTTCGATCTCGACAAGGCACAGGCGGCACGAGCCGAAGCTTTCGAGGCTGTCGGTGGCGCAGAGCTTGGGGATGTCGGTGCCGTTCTCGGCCGCGGCGCGCATAACCGTCGTGCCTGCGGGCACGGTGACGCTGCGGCCATCGATGCTGAGCGTGACGGTTTCGGCGGCGTTCGAGGCGGGCGTGCCGAAATCGGCCTGTCGCGAATAGGTCATGCGGCCAATCCTTGCTGCGCCAAATATAGCGCCAAATCCTCGGGTGTGTTGAGATTATGGAAGCCGGTGTCGCACGGAACGCTCCGTGCGCCGCTGCGCGCGATCCAGCCACGCATCGAACGGTCGGGCTGGCTGGCGAGGTGATCGTCGAGCACGTCGGCGAGCGATGCGGGCCAGAGGCCGAAGATGGGCTGGCCTTCCACCACAACAGCGTCATCCCAGCGAAAGCTGGGATCTCCATCCGGAAGAGGCGCCTCTTTCGTCAGGAGATGCCAGCCTTCGCTGGCATGACGGAGGAGGGAAAGGAGATCGGTGGGTACCGGCAGCGTGTCGCAGCCTGCGGTCAGCACGGCATCAAAGCCATTGTCCGCCGCGTGGCGGAGTGCTGCGCAGATGCCGCCGAGCGGTCCTTGATCGGGAGCGGGGCGGTCGACCACCGACGTGAGCCCGGGCCATTCGCGGCCGCAGACAATGAGCGCATCGGTCTGCGAGGTGAGGGCTTCGGCGACATGATCGAGCAACGACCTGCTGCCGATCTTCGCAAGCGCCTTGTCGCTGCCGAAGCGGCGCGATTGACCGCCAGCGATGATAGCGCCGAGGATCACGCCGCCGGCTCCTCGATTCCGAAATCCTCGGGGAAATGGTGCAGCGCGCTCAGCACCGGATAGGGGGTGAAGCCGCCCAGCGCGCAGAGCGAGCCCGATTTCATCGTCTCGCAGAGATCCTCGACCAGCGCGATATTGGCGGCGACATCCTCGCCCGCGATGATGCGGTCGATCGTCTCGGCGCCGCGCGTGGAGCCGAGGCGGCAGGGGGTGCATTTGCCGCAGCTCTCGATCGCGCAGAACTCCATGGCGAACCTCGCCTGCGCCGCCATGTCGACGGTCTCGTCGAACACAACGATGCCGCCATGGCCGATCAGGCCGTCGGCGGCGGCGAAGGCCTCGTAATCGAAAGGCGTGTCGAAGAGCGCGGGCGGGAAATAGGCGCCCAATGGCCCGCCGACTTGCACCGCGCGGACGGGGCGGCCGCTCGCAGTGCCACCGCCGATGTCATTTACCAGTTCGCCCAATGTGACGCCAAAGGCGGTCTCGAACAGCCCGCCATGCTTGATATTGCCCGCGAGCTGGATCGGCATCGTCCCGCGCGATCGCCCCATGCCGTAATCGGCATAGGCCTGGGGCCCTTCGGCAAGGACGAAGGGGACCGCCGCGAGGGTGAGCACGTTGTTGATGACGGTGGGGCAGCCGAACAGACCCTTGTGTGCGGGCAGCGGCGGCTTGGCGCGGACCTCGCCACGCTTGCCCTCGATCGAGTTGAGCAGCGAGGTTTCCTCACCGCAGACATAGGCGCCGGCACCGACGCGGACCTCGACGTCGAAAGGGGCCACTATTGCGCGCGAGCGCTCGATCGCCGTCTCCATCTTCGCGATCGCGTGCGGATATTCGGAGCGGATGTAGATGAAGCCCTTCTGCGCGCCGGTCGCGAGGCCCGCGATTGCCATGCCTTCGATCAGGCAATAGGGATCGCCCTCCATCAGCATCCGGTCCGCGAAGGTGCCGCTATCACCCTCATCGGCGTTGCAGACGATATATTTGCGCGCGCCCGCTGCTTCGAGGACGGTCTTCCACTTGATGCCCGCCGGGAAGCCCGCACCGCCGCGCCCGCGCAGGCCTGAGGCGGTGACCGCCTCCACGATCTGCATCGGCGTCATCGCCTGCGCGGCGTGCAGCCCCTTCCAGCCGCCGGTGGCTTCATAGTCCTCAAGGCTGAGCGGCCGTGTTTTGCCGGCGCGCGCGAAGGTCAGGCGGGTTTGACGCGCGATATAGGGGTGACCGGCGATATCACCGATCCTCAATCTCGCAATGTCATCCCCGCGAAAGCGGGGATCCAGTTGGGTATCTGAGCTAGCCCTGCCATCGTCTGGATTCCCGCTTTCGCGGGAATGACATTGGATGATTGCCGGAACATCCTCGCGTGCGACCGGCCCGTAACCGACGCCGTCTATCTCGATCAGCGGTTCGAGCCAGTGCATGCCCCAGCCGGAGACGCGGACGATCTCAGCGTCCGGGGCGGCGGTGGCGAAGGCTTCGGCGACGCGATCGCCGCCGCAGGCCAGGGCAAGCGCGTCGTCGGAAATGCAGATTCGCATCACAGCGCCTCGATCAGCGCGCCGAGCCTGTGCTCGTCGAGCCGGGCGTGCAGCTCGGTGCCCACCATCGCGTTGGGGCCGACCGAGCAGAGGCCCAGGCAATAGACGGGCTCGATCGCGATCCTGTCTCCTGCCTTTGCCTCGGCCCAGGCAGCCAGCGGTTCGGACCCGCGCGACTGGCAGGCCTCGGCGCGGCAGAGCTTGAGCACGGGGCGCGGTTCGGGCGCGCTTCTGAAATCATGGTAGAAGCTGACGACCCCATAGACCTCGGCCCGGCTGAGATTGAGCGCCTGCGCGATGTGTCGGATGGCTGCCTCTTCGACGCAACCAAAGGCATCCTGCACATCATGAAGGATCGGGAGCAGCGGGCCTTCGCGTGTCCCGTGACGGGCAATGATACGGTCGAGTTCTTGCTGGTTCAACCAAGCCGCTCCGCGTGCCAGCGCACATGGTCATCCATGAAGCTGGAGATGAAGAAGTAGCTGTGATCATAGCCCGGCTGCATGCGGAGCGTGAGCGGAATTCCGGCCTTTTCGCATGCCGCGCCGAGCAGTTCGGGTTTCAGTTGCTCGACGAGGAAATTGTCGGCATCGCCCTGATCGACGAGGAGGTCGGGCAGGCGCGCGCCGTCCTCGATCAACGCGGTTGTGTCATACCGGCGCCAGTCGGCGCGGTTGGCGCCGATATAGCCGGTCAGCGCCTTTTCGCCCCAGGGGCAGTTCAGGGGCGAGCTGATCGGCGCGAAGGCGGAGACGCTTTTGAAGCGATCGGGATTCTTAAGCGCGATGGTGAGTGCGCCGTGGCCGCCCATCGAATGGCCGGTGATGCCCTGCCGGTTCATGTCCGCGGGGAAATTGGCGGCGACGATGTTGGGCAGTTCTGTGGTGATGTAGGAATACATGCGGAAATTGGCGGCCCAGGGGTCTTCGGTGGCGTTGACATAGAAGCCGGCGCCCTTGCCGAAATCATAGCCCTCGTCATCGGGCACGGTATCGCCGCGCGGGCTCGTATCGGGGCAGACGAAGATCACGCCGAGCTCGGCGCAGATGCGGCGGTACTCGCCCTTTTCCATGACATTGGCATGGGTGCAGGTGAGCCCCGAGAGATACCAGAGTACGGGCAGCTTCGTACCTTCGGCATGCGCGGGGACATAGACCGCGAAGACCATGTCGGTGCCCGTCTCGGCGGAGGCGTGGCGGTACACGCCCTGCACGCCGCCGAAGGCCTTGTTGGTCGAGAGGGTTTCGAGGGTCATGTTCGGGCCTTTTTGCCCTCCCCCTTGATGGGGGAGGGTTGGGTG
>NZ_JBYSXE010000087.1:0-7021 GCF_058781925.1 Sphingobium sp. FW306-1B-F04DB
GTGTTGCAATGACCGGTTGAATCCACCCCCCAATATCTGCCCCTCCCTTTCAAGGGAGGGGTAAGGGGTGGGTGTCGCCGTCAGGCGATCAAAACGCTTGAATAGAAAGGCTCGCTCCGCTCGCTACCCACCCCCGTCCCCTCCCTTGAAAGGGAGGGGTAAGGCGAAGCGCGTAGGTTTCGTGATCGGGTGTGCCTGCACCGCGCCGGTGACAACGAATTCCGGCGCGAGAGCGATGCGGCGATCGCCGCGGCAAAGGCGGCGATCGGCAGCATCTGGGGCGGGGCAGGCAATCGCCTGTCGGTTGAAACGCCGCGAACTTGTCAGCGGCGGCGGGTGCCGCGCGGGCCGCCGAAGCCGGATCCCGGCGTGCGTTCCCGGTAAATGATCCGGCCCTTGTCGAGATCATAGGGCGTCATCTCGACCTGGACGCGGTCGCCGACGACGGAGCGGATGCGGTTTCGCCGCATCCTCCCCGCCGTATAGGCGATGATCCGATGATCGTTTTCGAGCAGGACGCGGAAGCGCCCGTCGGGCAGGATCTCGTCGATCCGCCCGTCGATGGTCATCAGTTCCTCCTTGGCCACCTGGTTCAGACGGCCTGGAGGTTCACCGCGGACTGCTTGCCGCGCTGGTCGTTCTCGACGTCGTACGAGACCCGCTGATCGGGCTGCAGCGTCGTCATGCCGGCGCGCTCTACGGCGCTGATATGGACGAAGCTGTCATTGCCGCCGTCCTCGGGCGCGATGAAGCCATAGCCCTTGTCGATATTGAAGAATTTGACCTTGCCGATGGGCATGAGATGTTCCTTTCGCGAAACATGAATTGTCCGCGCGCACGCGCGCACGGAGCCAGGAAGCGTGAAAGGGAAGAGTCCGCCTGGAAGCGTCGATTTCCGTCGCAGGCGACGATAGCCATCCTGATATGGGGTCGCGGACGCGATTATCAAGCAGGCTTCGCGCGCGCCCCCTGACGCTTATGTTCGTCCGGCCTGTCCTACAGCCAGCCAGTTGGCATATGGAAATTGCCCCCTATCGAAGAGGAGGCAGATCATGGTCGCGAAGACGAGCGCGGCGCGGCGGGCGGCTTTCATGGCTGCCTTGCGCGCGACGGGGAACCTGACATTGGCGGCGGAGCGCGCGCGGGTGTCGCGGTCGTGGGTGCAGCTGCACCGTTCAGGTGATCCCGAGTTCCGGCGCGAGAGCGATGTGGCGATTGCCGAGGCCAAGGCGCGGTTGCGCGAGGGGAGCGCGATACAGCCCCCGTCCGGCTGGGGCTCGCTCGATGGCGAGGAGCTGGTGGTGCGCGGCGGCAATGGCCGGCGCACGCAGATCGCGCGGGCGCGGCTGAAGCAGTGGACGCCGCGCGTCGAGGCGCGCTTTCTCGCGACGCTGGCGGCGACATGCAACGTCAAGGCGGCGTGCGCCGAGGTGGGAATGACGCCGGCTTCGGCCTATGGCCATTATCATCGCTGGCAGGGCTTTGCGCGGCTGTGGGACGAGGCGCTGGAGACGGGCATGCGCGGCTCGAATGGGGGCTGCTCGAAAGCTGCTGCAACCTGTTTTCGGCGGGGCTGGTCGAGTCCGACGCGCCGATGCCGGGGATGACTGCGCCGCTCGCGCTGCAGTTGCTCAACCTGCACAAGCATCGCGTCCACGGGCTGGGCGGAAGGCCGGGACGCGCGCCGCGGCGCGCGACCGAGGCGGAAACCAACGCGGCGCTGTGGCGGGCGATGCGGGCGGTGAAGCGCGAACAGGAGACCAGCGAGGCGCAGCGTGCGCGCGAGCGGGCCGAATGGGATCGCCGGGCCAAGGCGAAAGTGCGCTGAGGCTCGCACCGCCGGGGCGGGCGCGCGCAAGCGAGCCGGGGCGCGATACGCAGCGCCCCGGCCCTGGCGACCCGGAAAGATTACTGTCCGGTCGAATTGGTGGGGTTGGCGGGCACGGTCGTGTTGTCGGCCACCGCGTCGATCACGTCCGCCGCATTGTCCGCCGAAACTTCGACATTCCCGGCAGCGCTCCGGAAAGGCTGGGTGCGCAAGCGGGGAAAAACCACCTCGAGCGGCTTGGTGTCGGGCAGCACATAGACATATCCGCCTTTCTTCTGGAAAAGCGGACGAACGCTCTTGCTGTAGAACGCCATCGGCACGTTGATGCAGCCAAATGTGATGCGGTTGTCGTCTATGGCAGGCGACAACATCCGCTGGCGGCGCCGTTCCTTCTGGTTGCCGGTCGGGATCGGATGGAGCGCCACGGACGTCGCATAGTCCACCCAGAGCACCTTCTGCCTGCCAGCCGCCAATCCGAATTTCGCCAGGAAACGCCCCGCGGGCGTTGTCCGCTCCGCGGGGCCGATCTCGGCAAGATTCTTGGTTCCAACGCCCGGGGTGGCCTCATCTCCGACGGCGACCCCGATCAATATCGGAACCTGGCCGAGCGACTTCCCCTTTGCATCGAACAAGAAGAGGGAAGCAGCCGCCTTGTCGACAATGATGTACGGCAGGGACCCGTTATCCCCTGATGCGGCAATCCAGTCGGCAACGCGCGTGGCGGCCTCCGATCGTCCCGCCTCGCCCTCATTTTCCGCATCACTTGTCTGCGACGTCGTCAATCCTGACGCCTGAAGGCTCTCCGCCGCTTGTGCAGGCACAGAGGCGGTCAGCGCAAGTCCGGCAAGCGCCAGGAGGACATTGATCATCGCTCGATGCACTCAAATTAAACGGTCGCGGCCACGAAAAGGTGCCGACGCCGGAAAGCACGGTCCGATCAGACCATTTTCAAGATGAGCGTGAACGCTCATCGACTCGGAAAATGGTCTGGTTCAATCTGATGGAGCATTTTCAGGCGGAAAACCGGTTCCCACTTTTCCTGAAAATGCTCTGGAATTCGCCGTCTTGCGGCGTCAGTTGCGCGGCCGCTTCCGTTCCTGCATTTTCTGCTCGATGCCATCCACGCGGGCATTGAGCTGATCCAGGCGCTGGCCATTATTCTGCGCCTGCCCGGATGCGGACTGCGCCTCTGCCAATGCAGACTTCGCGGTGGCGTCGGTCGCCTGCAATTTCGTTTCGAGCGCATCAACGCGCTGGCTCACGGCAGCGACCTGCTCTCGCACAAACCCCTTGGTGGCGCAGCCGCCCAAACCCAGGGAACCAGCCAAAAGCACAACTGCAGGTGCCAGTTTCGTCAGAGATGGGGACATCGAATTCTCCTAATGGTTAACGCCCCCCGCCGCCGTTCCAAGCCGAGCGCTGACGCGCGAACAATGCGATTCTGTCCGGCTGTGCATCCGCTCAGGTAAATGGATGATGCCGGCATGCTCATCCTGCGGGTCCGGCACGAACGCGCGGACCGGATTATCGGGCGCGGGACGCGTCGATGTCAGTCGTCGTCATAGTCGTGATAACGATCGCTATAGCGATGCCGCTCGCGGTCGCGGCCCTTGCGCCAGTCGTCGCGGTAGACCCGGCGCTCGACATAGCGGTCGCAATAGCCATCCTCGCAATAGCTATCGACAATGCGCTCGCGCACGACGCCGTTATTGGAAGAGCTGTTCGAGCTCGTGTTCGACGATTGGCTTCCGGCATGGGCCACACCGGCCGTCATCGCCACGGCAGCGAACAGGACCAGCTTGATACGCATGGCACTCTCCTTCGATCCGCCGTTACAATCGGCCATCCAGGCGGAACCGCCGATGAACAAGGCGCGCAAGGTGTCGCCATTGGCCTTGCGGAATGGGCAGATTGTCGGAGGCGTCTGGCGGACGGAGGCAAAAAGCTCGGCGACACCGGTCGCGCGCGTCGATCAGGACTTCGACATTTGCGAAGCCGGGGGCAGCGATACTGGAGCACGCAATCCCGGCGCGAACGGCCGTCACGCCGCATCGTCCGGGCGCAAGCCTGCGCTGGGGCGGCGATAATATGTTCGGGTGGATCCTCGCGGTCCGCCCGGACGAGAATGGCGCCCGGCGGACAGCCCTTCGGATGCCGAACGAGCCGGGGCGCGATACGCAGCGCCCCGGCCCTAGCGACCCGGAAAGATTACTGTCCGGTCGAATTGGTGGCGTTGGCAGGCACGGTCGCGTTGGCGGCGTTCATCGCGCCATTCTCGATCGCGTCGGCCTGCGCGTCGCCCGCGTTGCGGACGGCGTCGGCCTCGTTCTCGAGCGCCTCTTCGGCAACCGCATTGGTCGTGTTGTCGGCCATCGCGTCGATCGCGTCCGCCGCATTGTCCGCCGAAGCTTCGACATTCTCGGCGACATTCTCGGCGGGGGTCTGGCCGCAGGCGGCAAGCGCCACGAGGCCGGCAAGCGCGATCGATTTCACAACAGTCTTCATGGGTATCCCCTGCACAATTGGCCGCGGATCATCGCGGCGGGAATGCGCAGAAAGTCCGAAGAGCATAAAGCGTTCCCGAAAATGCGACGAACCGAGCGGGTGCGATTGACGAGAAGTCGTAAAAATGACGCGGATAATTGCGAAAAGTCATTGGAACGCCAAAGACTCGGGGTCAGGCGGCGGGGCTGAAAAAATCCGTGGGGCTATGTTGCGGCGCAGCGGCTGTGGAGGTCGGGGGGTTCTGTTGCCCGGCCCCCCCGGGGCCGCTGGAATCCGATTCTGTTGCCCGGTTCGGCCCGAACCGCGTTCTGTTAGAATAATTTCAGGGCGTTAGCCCCAAAATTACGCTGCGAGAGCGAGTGCTTCGTTATCGTTGGCACTTGTGGTTTTGAACGGTTTTACGGCGCATTCAGGCCGGGCAAAGGCATCGCTTTTCAACACACGTCGATCCTAGTTCGGCCCCGTCAGAAACCCCTGTTTCCAGAGGGTTATGGTGGAGCCGCCGGGTACCGCCCCCGGGTCCGCTGCATCTATTATACGACACGATTTATCGCCATAGCCGGACGAATCCGGCACCAGCCAATATAGGGATTGTTGTGTAAATGAAAAGTGACCCGATCGTGCGATGCCGGGGGCATGGTCGATCGGGGCGCTCGTGCGGGCATCCCATCCTGTCATGCCAGCGCAGGCTGGCATCTGCCGACGGGAAGAGCGCCTCGATCTTCAGCAGATCCCAGCCTTCGCTGGGATGACGTGGGGGAGCTACTTTTTCAGCGCGTCGCGGATCTCGGTGAGCAGCTCGACCTCGGTGGGGGCCGCGGGCGCCTCGGCCGGCCGGTTGATCCTGTTGGCGATCCTGACGAGCAGGAAGATCGCGAAGGCGAGGATCACGAAGTTGATCAGCTCGGTGATGAACTGGCCATAGCCGAGCAGCGGCACGCCCGCGGCCTTCAATGCGGCATAGTCGGCGAGCGAGCCCTGATAGTCCGCGGGCACATCGCCGAGCACGACGAACAGCGACGAGAAATCGACCTTGCCGAAGCTCGCGCCGATCACGGGCATGACGAGGTCCCCGGTCAGCGAGGTCACGATCTTGCCGAACGCGGCGCCGATGATGACCGCGACCGCGAGGTCGAGGACATTGCCGCGCGCGATGAATTCCCTGAACTCCCTCAGCATGGCCTTCCCCTTGTTGTGCTGCCGTAACGTGCCCATTTTCGCTTTGGCTTCGACAAACGGACAAAGGGTTTTTATCATGAAAGCCCATTCTTCAAAGGGGATTGCCATGAAAGCGCGTTTCTTCCTCGGTCTGACACTCGCCGCGACGCTCGCGGGCTGCGGCATCAACAGCGTTCCGACCGCCGAAGAGAATGCCAAGGCCAAATGGGCCAATGTCCAGGCGGACTATCAGCGCCGCGCCGACCTGATCCCCAACCTGGTCGAGACCGTGAAGGGCTTTGCCGCGCAGGAAAAGGACGTGCTGACGCAGGTGACCGAGGCCCGCGCCCGCGCGGTGCAGGTGCAACTCACCCCCGAGCAGCTCAACGACCCCGCTGCGGTGGCGCGCTTTCAGCAGGCGCAGGGCAATCTCTCCAGCGTGCTCAACGGGCTTCGCGTGACGGTGGAGAAATATCCCGAGCTCAAGTCCAACGAGAACTTCCTCGCGCTGCAATCGCAGCTCGAGGGCACCGAGAACCGGATCAACGTGTCGATCAAGGACTACAACACCGCGGTGCAGAGCTATAACACGACGATCCGCACCTTCCCCGACCTGATCGGCGCCAGGATCATCCACGGCGCCAAGCCGATGGTGCCCTATCAGGCGCGGCCCGGTTCGGAACAGGCGCCCACGGTGAATTTCGGCTGAGATTGCTGACGTTTTCATCCTTGTCATCCCCGCACAAGCGGGGATCCAGGAACACGGAATCATGAGGAACTCCCCCGATATGGTGTTCATGGATTCCCGCTTTCGCGGGAATGACGTGGTGTGGCTGTTGCTCACGCTGCTCCTGCTGCTGGTCGCGGTCCCGGCGTGGGCGCAGAGCTTTCCGCCGCTCACGGGACATGTGGTCGACAATGCCAATGTGTTGCCCGCCGATCGTGAAGCGGCGCTTGATGCGAAACTTGCCGGATTCGAAAAACAGACGGGCCGGCAGTTCGTCGTCGCCACCATCGCCGACATGCAAGGCTATCCGCTCGACGATTATGGGTATCAACTCGGACGCGCATGGGGAATTGGGCAGAAGGGCGAGAACAACGGCGTCGTCCTGTTCATCGCTCCCAACAATCCCAAAGGCCAGCGCGGTCCAAGAATCGAGGTTGGCTACGGGCTCGAGCCGATCCTGACGGACGCGCTTTCGCGGGTCATCATCAACCGGACGATGATGCCACGACTACGCGACGGTGATATTCCAGGTGCGGTCGAAGCCGGCGCCGACGCAATCATCCAGCAGATCAGCCTGCCTCCCGAGGAGGCGGCGAAGCGGCAGCAGCAACTGCTCGCCGCCGAGAAGGACCGCGGCGGCGACGGTGTTCCGGTCGCCCTGATCTTCTGGATCATCGTCATCCTGTTCATCGTAATCCCGATGTTCTTCGGCGGCAGGCGCGGGCGCAAATATCGGCGCGGGCATGGCCCCATCGTGATCTGGGGACCGGGTGACTGGGGTGGTGGCTCGGGCGGTGGCGGCT
>NZ_JBYSXE010000088.1:0-6904 GCF_058781925.1 Sphingobium sp. FW306-1B-F04DB
CGAGAACGGCGCCTCCCGAAGCTGCGAGCGCCGCCGCCAGCACAATGCGGCCGGCCATCCAGAACCCACGCATTGCCAGATCCTCTCCATCAAAGATCGTGATGGCCGGGACTAGCACAATTCGCCTGTTGCGCCAATCGGATGGGTGCGACAGGCTCCTGCGCATGATCACGCTTGCCGGGGCAATCAGGCGCCTCATTCCCGACCGCTTCCTGCTGGTGCTGATCGCCACCGTCATCGCCGCCTCGTTGTTGCCCGCGCGTGGGCAGGCGCTCGATGCGATCGGCACGGTTTCGACCGCCGCGATCTTCACACTGTTCTTCATGCACGGCGCGCGGCTGAGCCATCAGGCGGTGATCGACGGACTGAAGCGCTGGCGGCTGCAGCTCGCGATCCTCGTCTTGGGCTATGGCGTGATGCCGCTGTTCGGACTCGGTTTCTCGCAGCTGCTCGACGGCTGGTTGAGCCCCGGGCTGGTGCTGGGCATTCTCTTCCTGACGGTGTTGCCCACGACCGTTCAGTCCTCGATCGCCTACAGCTCGCTCGGCGGCGGCAATGTCGCGGGATCGGTGATCGCGGCGGCGGCGTCGAACCTGCTCGGCGTGGTGCTGACGCCGCTGCTGTTCGCGGCGCTCGCGAGTACGCAGGGCGGCGATGCCGGGCTGTCAGCGATCGGCAAGATCATGCTGCTGCTCCTCCTCCCCTTCTCCCTCGGCCAGCTGGCGCAGCGCTTCGTCGCGTGGTGGATCGGCCGGCACCGCGCGCTGGTCGGTTTTCTCGACAAGCTGACGATCGTGCTCGCGGTTTATGTCGCGTTCAGCGAGGCGGTGACGGGCGGCATCTGGCAGCGCGTCTCGGGCGAGGAACTGGCGATCGTCGCGGCGGCGGTGACCGCGCTGTTGCTGCTCGCCCTCGCCGCATCCTGGGCGCTGGGCGCGCTGCTCAAAAAGCCGCGCGCGGACCGGATCACGCTGCTCTTTTCAGGCTCGCACAAGAGCCTTGCGACGGGCGCGCCGATGATCCGCATCCTCTTTGCGGGTCCCGAGGCGGGGGCGATCCTGTTACCCCTTATCCTCTATCATCAGTTGCAGCTGATGCTTTCGGCGGTTCTGGCGGGCCGACTGGCGCGTCATACTTGAATAACACAGCATTTCCATCCATCTTGGGAACGCAAGGGCAGGAGGATTTGAATGGCGAATGAGACTTTGGTTGCGGAAGACCTGAAGCTGTCCGCGCCCGAGCCCGTTGCACCGATCGCGCCCGAAAAGGCCGCGGGGCTCGTCCCGCTCGAAGAGGGCCAGAAGTCCAAGCTCGACGAGAAGGTCGATTCCTTCATCGCCGACCTTGTCGCGCAGGATGCCAACAGCCCCGAATTCGGCGCGCGCGTCGACCAGATCACCAATATGGGCCGCAAGGAGATTGCGGACGCCGCGGGCCAGTCCAACCGCTTCCTCGACCGCCCCGTGCGCGCGATGGATCAGGAAACGGGCGTGGGCAGCGATCTGGCCGAGCTGCGCCGGACGGTCGAGGATCTCGATCCCGGCCGGAAGGGTAACCTGATGGCGCCGCGCAAGATCTTCGGGATCATTCCCTTCGGATCCAAGCTGCGCAATTATTTCGACGGCTACAAGACGGCGCAAAGCCATATCGCGTCGATTCTCGCGCGGCTTGGCTCGGGCAAGGACGAACTGCTCAAGGACAATGCCGCGATCGCGGTCGAGCGGCAGAATCTGTGGGCTGCCATGGGCCGGCTCGAACAGATGATCCACATCTCGAAGGCGATGGACGCCAAGCTCGAAGCCAAGGCGATGGAGCTCGAATCGACCGATCCCGCCAAATCCAAGGCGATCCGCGAGACCGCGCTCTTCTACGTCCGCCAGCGCACCACCGACCTGCTGACGCAGATGGCGGTGACGGTGCAGGGCTATCTCGCGCTCGACCTCGTCAAGAAGAACAATGTCGAGCTCGTGAAGGGCGTCGACCGCGCCTCGACCACCACCGTCGGCGCGCTGAGGACCGCGGTCACCGTGGCGCAGGCGCTGACCAACCAGAAGCTGGTGCTCGAACAGATCACCGCACTCAACACCACGACCGCGAAGATCATCGACAGCACCGGCGAGCTCCTGAAGACGCAGACCGCGGCGATCCACGAGCAGGCCGCGTCCTCGACCATCCCGCTCGAGACGCTCCAGCGCGCCTTCCAGAACATCTACGACACGATGGACAATATCGACGCGTTCAAGCTCAAGGCGCTCGAATCGATGAAGACCACGGTCACCACGCTCTCCAACGAGGTCGAGAAGTCCAAGGGTTATATCGCGCGCGCCGAGGGTGCGGCGCAGGCGGGCGCGGGCGGCGGACAATCGCCGCTGCTCACCGCGATCGAGGCGTGATGCGATGGTCACCGATGTCGATCGCGCGATCGAACGCGCCGGCGCGCTGATCGGACGGCTGTCGCCCCAGGCGCAGCGGCTCCAGCAGCGCGTCCGGCAGAAACGTCGCGCGCATTTCCTGAAGAAGCTCGGCCGCGTCGTGATCGCGGGCGGCGCGATCATGGTCGCCTCGGCGCTGTTCGGGCTGTTCTTTGCGCCGATCGGTAGCACCGGCGTGATGCTCGCCTTCGGCTTGTGGCTGCTCGCGGCCTGGGTATTGCTCGTCTATCCCAAGTTCCCCGAGGCGAACACCGAAACGTTGGTGCAGACCGACCTCAAATATCTGCCCGCGCAGACCGAGGTCTGGCTGGCGGCGCAGCGCAAGGCGCTGCCCGCCCCATCGCAGCGGCTGCTCGACGGGATCGGCACGCGGCTCGAAACGCTCGCGCCGCAGCTCCAGACGCTCAATCCGCGCGAGCCCGCAGCGATGGAAGTGCGCAAGATCCTGACCGACCATCTGCCCGAACTGGTCAGCGGCTACCGGCGCGTCCCGGAGCCGCTGCGCCGCGAGCCCCAGTCGAGCGGTCAAACGCCCGACCAGCAACTCGAGGCGGGGCTGAAGCTGATCGACGAGGAGATCGCGGAGATGACGCGCAATATCGCGGCGGGCGACCTCGACAAGCTTGCGACGCAGGGCAAGTTCCTCGAACTCAAATATCGCGGGGCCGAGGGGATCGACGGATAGCGCGCCGCCGGAAAATTGCCGTCATTCCAGAAGCGATGAATGTGGAACTCAAAGGCACGGTTACGGTGTTCATGGATTCCGGGTTCCAAGCCGAACCTGCGTAAAACCTTCGGTTTTCCGGGTTCGCCTAGGCCCCGCAATGACGCGTAGCGGCTAATTGCCCGCCTTCGCTAGCGCCGCACGCGCCCGCAACCTGATCGCACCTGTTTCGTGCAGCCGATTGCGGATGCACGCAAAATGCGTCCATACCGGCGGCGGCAGGCCGGCAACCGAGGATGGGGGGCGCGTGCAGAATCTGAAAGGCCGACTTGCGCGCGGAAGCATGTGGATCGGGCTGTCGCGCGTGTTTGTCGGCGTGCTCGGATTCGTGTCGACCCTCGTGCTGGCGCGGCTGCTGCTCCCTTCCGATTTCGGGCTGGTGGCGCTGGGCATGTCGATGCTCGTCATCCTGCAGTCGTTCACCAATCTTTCGCTGGCGCAGGCGCTCGTCCATCACCGCGACCCCACGCGCGATCATTTCAACGCGGCCTGGACGTTGAACGCGCTTCGCGGGATCATCCTTGGCGGCCTGTTCGCCGCAGCCGGGCCGATGCTTGCGCGTTTTTTTGGCGACGACCGGCTCACCGAGGTGATCTACGCGCTCGGCCTGAGCATTGTGCTCGGCGGGCTCGCCAATCCGCGACGGATCATGCTGCAGAAGGAGCTGATCTTCTGGCAGGATTTCGTGCTCAACGTCTCGCAAAAGCTGATCGGCGTGATCGTCGGCGTCGCCGTTGCGGTGATCTACAAAAGCTACTGGGCGCTGATCGCGGGCACGCTTGCGGGCCAGATCGCGCAGGTGGCGATCTCCTATACCGTGCTGCCCTTTCGCCCGCGCCCGACGTTGAAACATGCGCGCGAACTCTGGTCCTTTTCGCTGTGGCTGGCACTGAGCCAGGCGATCAACACGATCAACTGGCGCTTCGACCAGCTGCTCATCGGCAAGTTTCTGGGGCGGACGGACCTCGGCTATTATACCGTCGGCAACAGCCTCGCGATCATGCCGAGCCGCGAGATGACACTGCCGCTCACCCAGACGCTGTTTCCCGCCTTCACGCGCTTCGCCGACGATCCCGCGCGGCTGCGCCATGCCTATCAGCGCGCGCAGGCGCTGATCACCGCGATCGCGCTGCCGCTGGGGATCGGCATGGCGTTCATCGCGGAGCCCCTCGTCCTGCTCGCGATGGGCGAGAAATGGCTGCCCGCGACCGTCGTGATCGAAGCGATGGCCGCTGTCGTCGCGGTTCAGACCATCGGATCGCAAGTCGCCCCGCTGGGCATGGCGCTCGGCAAAACCCGGCTGTTGTTCGTCCGTGACACGCAACTCTTCTGCGTGCGGCTGCCGCTCCTCATCGCGGGCATGTATCTGGCGGGCCTCCAGGGCGTGCTCTATGGGCGCATCCTGACCGGTCTGATCGCCACGGGCGTCAACATGCTGATGGTGCGCAAGCTGATCGCGCTCCCGCTCCGCAGCCAGCTGGCGGCAAATCTGAGATGCCTGATTGCCGCGTCCGCGATGAGTGCGGCGGTCTGGGCGACGGGGCAGATGTTCACGACGCGCGCCGAGCTCGGCCATCTGGTCGTTGAGATCACCACGCTGATCCTGACCGGCGCGATGACCTATATCGCCGTCTCGGCGCTAGCATGGGTGCTGATGGGCAAGCCTACCGGCCCCGAGAGCGAGATCCTGGCGATGGCGCGCCGCGCCGGGGCGCGGATCTTTACGCGGCGTCGGATGTGAGTTTTGGGACAGGCGCCGGTTGTGGCGCACGCACCGGGCCCCGGCGCCTGGGGAAGAGCGCCTTTTTCACCTGTTTCGCGCCGTTCAGCGCCGAATTCCAGGCGATCGACACCTGGAGCGCGCGCATCTTGCCGGGCATCGCGCCGTTCCGTCGCGCGGTGCTGACGATGTCATGCAGATAGCCGACCTGCACGGCATTGCACGCGCGCAGCGCAAGCACCTGCGCCAGCCCAGGCTCCCCGGGCAGCGAGGGCGGCAGCGCGAGGCCTGCGGCCATGAAGTTTAACTTGGTGCGCAGGCATTTTTCGCACCTTCCGCAATTGGCGGTCGCCGAAGCATTCTGCCAGCACACGCGCAGGTTGGTCAGGCATTCGGGCCATTCGCCGATCGCACGCACCTTGTCGGTCCGGCCATAACCTGCCCCGTCATAGACGACCGCGAAGTCGGGCGAGGAAAGCATGGAGAAGGTGATGGGATTGGATCCCCAGGGCAGGACAAGATGGGCATAGTCCTCATCCGCGCCGATCAGCGCGGCATCGCACGCGCCCTGCCAGTGCCGCAGACAACTCGACAGACCCGCGCCGAATTCCATCTGCCAGACGCGCGACGCCGCCTGGCGCCAGTTGGTGCGCATCTTCACCAGCGGCAGATCGATAGAGGCGAGCGCCTGCGCCGCATGCGCAAAGGCCTCCTCGAACTGCGCTTCGTTGGCCAGCGGAATATCGAGCCCATGGACGAAGACCGCCAAGCCCGGCGTGCGGTTGCTGCGTCCCGCCTGTCCGGTGACATGGCGCCAGATCGTGAACGAGCCGTCGACACCGCCCGAGCAGGCCGCAACCGCGCGCGCAGCCTTCCCGGCCGGGCGTTCGCCATCATCGCACTCGACCGCCGCGCTGATCCCGACGCGTGTGTATAGATCGGGCCGCCAGAGCGACCATGACACCATCAACTCTTCGAGACCGGCCAGCAGCGACCGCGAAACCGGCCCCTCGATATGGAGATCGCGGCCGCTTTCCATCGCCTTGAAGATCAGCGCAGTCGCCGCGACATCATGCCGGTCGAGCGGCGGGGGCATTGCCGCTTCGGGTCCCTCCATCTCCCACCAGAGCTCGGTATCATCGAAACGCGCGACCCTGCGTATCGCACCGGGCGCACGTTCCTCGGCAAGTCCAACCCGAATATGCTCCATATTCGCCCCGCCAGACAGTCGGCCAAAAGAATGGCCGCGCACGGCATGCGGCGCAGCCAGTCCAAGCCATCAACGCGCGAATGCGATTCGCGTTGCAGAGCGCGGCTGGCGGAGGCGATGTGCCGGTGCGAAGAAGGGTCCGGAGAGGGCGCTGCCTCCAAAGTTCATTAATTTCAAAAGCTTATTTTGCCATCGTTATAAAAATGGTCATAACAGCTAATGATTATCTCGCGCCGGTCGCTCACCTTGCTGCGTCGGCGTCTTCAGTATCGGGCGGGAAACTGAGCCACAACTCAACGGTACCCTTGCGGATATGGCCATCGCACGGCTGTTTTGGCACGACGATATTGTCGAGCACGGTTCCGTTGACCTTAGCCAGGCGATTGACGCTCGCCGAGAGGCGCACCGCGGCCGCCTTGTCCTCAGGCGCACAATAGTGAACTTCATTTAGGCCCTGAACGGCGGCATTCCGGTCATTAGCGTTGAGGCGATAGCCCATATCGACGAGACCCTGATGGATCTTGCTCCAGCTCGGCCAAGGCGCCCCCACTCGCGGATCGACGAAGGGAAATGCGGTCGGCGACAGCGCCGCCATGATCCAATATTGCGTCCCGTCGGCGCTTGGGACAGCCCTGGCATTACTTGCAGCGACGATCTTAATGGCCGTTTACCCACGGTCTGAACGCGCGCGCCGGAAGCGAAAGCTGACATTGGCCGTATCAAGGCTCTACGGCAGCCTCGGCCGACATCTCAGATGATGTGGATGGCTCCCGCTCCCGGCATCTAGGTGCCAAAGTGTGGAAGCTATCAAAGCGACC
>NZ_JBYSXE010000089.1:0-6857 GCF_058781925.1 Sphingobium sp. FW306-1B-F04DB
ACCCGCCATCATGAATGCCCCTGCCTATCCAACAACGGCATATACAATGATACTTACTTCAGTTCCAGATGACTAGCCTCGTGCCTGTCGGCGGAGCGCCAGATGCCAACGATCGCCCAAGTGCGGATGACAAGGAACAAGGTCATGAACCCGATCCAGACTGCAGCGATTAATTGAAGCGATGTGCTTGACTCCTGGATCGCGAGGACACCCGCGAGAATGATGTTGAGCGCAACAGTACTGAGCGCGCCGCCAACAAGAAACCAGCTTGTGGGGAGCGACAAATGTCCCCGCCAATGCCTGATCAGGAAATTCTCGCCAGTGTCCTCTTCCTCGAGAACATCGTTATACTGCCTATATCCCACGCTCACCCCCCATTCGAAACGCGGCGACCGCATTCGTGCACGACCGCGACCGGAATGCAATACGGCAGACGCGGAAGTCTGGTTCTTTGACCGGTATGTCGTCGTGTGGGGACTGTCCGGATTTGGCGGTGGCTTTCGTCCCTCGCAATGTCGGAAAAGTCGTGGTTAGCGGACGCGCACCGAACGACCAGACCACTTGCGTCGAATGCAGAGAAACGCGGCAGGCAATCCGAATATGAACGCGCAACCGACGGCCACGTTAGTGGCCCAAACCGGCGCATTTGTGGCCATGGCAGCGAAGCTGACAAGCATCGCTAGAACGTAACCAATCCAGAAAGATCGTTCGGACATAACGAATGTTGGCAGTTAGGCCGAATGACCGCAAGAGGGTCGGTAGTCATCAGAAATTGCTGTCCTACACGCCCCCCGGTCTGTCACGCTGATACAATGATCGGCTCTTTGACCATGTGCGGATGACACGCCAAACATTGATCGCCTAACTCGATCAATGCGGCCCCACTGATCGAGCGGATTTCTCCGCACGGCTGACTTTCCTGACCTTTGTCCGAAATCGCACAGTACGAGTCGGGATCATCGATTCACCCATCCACCCTGATCGCAATTCCCGCACCTTCTTGCGAACCGTTCTCGCTGGCTTTCCGGGGGCGGCGGCGGTAAAGGCTGGCCGAACGAGCCAGAGGCAGACACAGAGTCTGAAGGGCAAGACATTGGACTATCAGCGCGTTTTCTCCCAGGCGATCGATCGGCTGCATGCCGAGGGACGCTACCGCGTGTTCATCGATATCCTGCGCAACAAGGGCGCCTATCCCAATGCGCGCTGCTTTGCCGGGCATAACGGCCCCAAGCCCATCACCGTCTGGTGCTCCAACGACTATCTCGCCATGGGCCAGCATCCCAAGGTGATCGCCGCGATGGAAGAGGCGCTGCACGATGTCGGCGCGGGCTCGGGCGGCACGCGCAATATCGGCGGCAACACGCACTATCACATCGATCTCGAGAACGAGCTCGCCGACCTGCACGGCAAGGAGGGCGCGCTGCTCTTCACCTCGGGCTATGTCTCGAACGAGGCGACGCTCGCCACGCTCGGCAAGATCCTGCCCGGCTGCATCATCTTCTCGGACGAGCTCAACCACGCCTCGATGATCGCGGGCATCCGCAATTCGGGCTGTGAGAAGCGCGTCTTCCGTCACAACGACCTCGAGCATCTCGAGGAACTGCTTGCCGCCGCGGATCCCGAGGTGCCCAAGCTGATCGCGTTCGAAAGCGTCTATTCGATGGACGCCGACATCGCGCCGATCGCCGCGATCTGCGACCTTGCCGACAAGTACAACGCGCTCACCTATCTGGACGAGGTCCATGCGGTGGGCATGTACGGCCCGCGCGGCGGCGGCATTTCGGAGCGTGACGAGGTCGCGCACCGCCTCACCATCATCGAGGGCACGCTGGGCAAGGCGTTCGGCGTGATGGGCGGCTATATCGCCGCCGACCGGATGATCATCGACGTCATCCGCTCCTATGCGCCCGGCTTCATCTTCACCACCTCGCTCTCGCCGGTGCTCGTCGCGGGCGTGCTCGCGGCGGTCCGTCACCTGAAAAGCTCGAGCGTCGAGCGCGAGGGTCAGCAAGCCGCCGCAACGATGCTCAAGACGCTGTTCGCCGAGGCTGGCCTCCCCGTGATGCCGTCGACCACACACATCGTCCCGCTGATGGTGGGCGATCCCGTCAAGGCCAAGAAGATCAGCGACATCCTGCTCGCCGAATACGGCGTCTATGTGCAGCCGATCAATTATCCCACGGTCCCGCGGGGCACCGAGCGGCTGCGCTTCACCCCCGGCCCGTCGCACAACGAGGCGATGATGCGCGATCTCACCGCCGCGCTTGTCGAGATCTGGGAACGTCTGGACATGCGCAAGGCGGCCTGACGCCGCCGCGCCACCAGAGACCCTCTTGTGCCGCTCCCGCCTTCGCTGTGGGGCGACGGTGAACAGTCCGGTGGCAATGGCTTGTCTTGCCAGCCCTTTTGCTGTTCATCTTGGGCCGCATTCAGTAGGGCTCGAGGTCGCCATGTCACCCCAGCGTTACAGCTATGCCGCGATCACGCTTCACTGGCTGCTGGCGGCGGCGCTCGCCTTCCAGATCTCGCTTGGCTGGACGCTTGAGGGGCCCAACACGCCCGAACTCTTCGCGCGCTTCCAGCTGCACAAGTCGATCGGCATCACCATCCTCCTCCTGACGCTCGCGCGCCTCGCGATACGCCTTACCCATCCGCGCCCGGCGCCATCGGAGGATTCGGAATGGCTGCGAACGCTGGCCAATGTCGTCCACCAGTCCTTCTATCTCGTGATGATCGTCGGGCCGCTGGCGGGCTGGGTGATCGTCTCGACCGCCAGGATCAAGGTGCCGACGCTGCTCTACGGCATCGTGCCCTGGCCGCATTTGCCCGTCGGCCGCGCCTGGCACGAGCCCGCCGAGGCGATCCACAGCGCCATGGCCTGGCTCGCGGTCACGCTGTTCCTGCTTCACGTCGCGGGCGCGCTGCGCCACCAATGGCTGCTCGGCAAACCCGAGCTCCAGCGCATGGCTCCGTTTGCGCGCGGCCGCGCGGTGCCTGCGGTGATCGGCGCGCTCGCGCTGATCCTCGCCGCGCTCTTTGCGGGGAAGCTCGCCTATCCCGAACGGCTCCGCGCGATACCCGCAGAGGCTACAACCCCACCCGTTCCTGCGGTCGCATCCAGCCCCGCTCCGGTGCTTGAGAACGCGGCTGCTGCGATCGAAAACGCGCTGGAGGTCGCGCCCGACAAGGAGAAGCAGCCGCTCATCGAATGGACAGTCCTGCCCGGAGGTCGGCTCGGCTTCACCGCGCGCTGGAATGGCGAGGCGATCAACGGCCGCTTCGATCGCTGGCGCGCGGAAATCCACTTCAACCCGGACGCGCTCGACAAGTCGGGCATCCGCGTCATCGTCGATCTTGCCTCGGCGCATACGGGTGACGGCCAGCGCGACGATTCGCTCAGGGGCAGCGACTTCTTCGATGTCGCAACGCACCCGGGCGCAGCCTTCGTTTCGCGCGACATCCGCCATCTTGGCGGCGATCGCTACGAGGCGCGCGGCACGCTGGAACTGCGCGGCGTCAGCAAACCCGCCAATCTGCGCTTCACGCTCAACATCAACGACAACAAGGCGCGCGTTTCGGGTACCAGCTACATCGACCGTACCGCCTTCGGCGTCGGCCAGGGCGAATGGGTGTCGACCGATGAGATCGCAGCGGGAGTCGATATCGCCTTTTCGTTCAGCGCGCTGCGTCGCGACTAGCGTCGATGCAACGCCGCGCCACCGCGCTTCTGGGTTCCGCACTGTTCCTGACGCTCGCGCCGGGCACCATCGCCGGGCTCGTCCCCTGGTGGATAACACGCTGGCAGCGCGGCGTGCTGGATCTGGTGGCGTTCGGCAAACCGCTTGCCATCATGCTGGGCCTTGCGGGCGCGCTGGTCCTGATCGAAAGTTTCGTCCGCTTCGCCTGGCAGGGTTACGGCACGCCGGCTCCCATCGCTCCGCCCCATAGCCTCATCGTCTCAGGGCCGTATCGCCATGTCCGCAACCCGATGTATCTGGCGGTGATCGCGCTGATCCTGGCGCAGGCGCTATGGCTCGCTCGCGCTGAACTGCTCGCCTATGCCGCGGGAATCGCGATCGCCTTCCATCTCTTCGTCATCGGCTATGAGGAACCTGGGCTCGCCCGACGCTATGGCGATACCTACCGACAATATCGCGCGCATGTACCGCGCTGGCTGCCCAGGGTGAGTCCGTGGCACCAATGAAGCGCGGAACTCCGATCCGATGACGCTCGTTCACACCGCCGGAGGTGCATCATGCTCGAAATCCTGCCCGCCCCTGACCATCTGGCTGCCTATGCCATCTCGGGCACGCTCACCAAGGGGGACTTCGACCGGCTGGTGGCCGATGTCGACGCCAAGCTCAAAAGCCACAAGCACATCGCGATCATGGTCGACCTGACGGGTTTCGAGGACATGACCTTCAAGGCGGCGTTGGAGGATTTGCGCTATGGCTTCGGCAAGATCCGGGAATGGAACCGCTTCAAACGCGAGGCGGTGGTCACCGACAAGCAATGGATCCGGACGCTGATGCACGGCGCGGACATCGCCCTGCCCTTCATCGAACTCAAGGTCTTCGAGCCGGGCGAGCGGCAGGCCGCGATCGACTGGGCCGCCGACATCAAGCAGCCCGCGCCGGCTTCCTGAGCACCGCCTCCCACGCATAACCGCGCCATAACGGCGTGAACTCGAGCAGCAAGCCGCGTTCCTCGGCGATCGCCGTGAGCACGTGCTTCAGGTCCGCGCGAGGGGTCACGTCAAAGCGCGCCAGCCAGGCGAAGAGCAGCGCGCGGAATGCCTGCGGCAGTCGCTCCTGCTGCCCGAAATCGACGATATGCAGCGTACCCCGTTCCGCCAGCGCATCGCACGCCGCCCGAATCGCAGCCTGCCAGTCGGGAATCATCGACAGTATGTATGACAGGAAGATCCGGTCGAACCATGCGCGCCCGAACATGGTTTGCGGATCGAAGCCCGTGGCATCGCCCTGGGCAAGCGCGATCCGGGCATCCAGTGCCGAGCGCGCGATCGAGCGCCGCGCGGTATCGAGCATCGCGGGTGAGATATCGAAGCCGAAGCATTGCGCATGCGGCCAGGCGCGCGCCGCCGCGATCAGATTGCGCCCAGTACCGCACCCGACCTCCAGCACCGTACCGCCCACGGGCACCTTCATCCCGCCGATCAGCCGGTCGCGACCAAGCAGATAATATTTGCGCGTAAGGTCGTAGATATGCCGCTGATAGCGATAGATGCCGTCCATATGCCGCGCGGCATCGACCTTCACTGCCGCGCGATTCACGGCTTCAGCACGTAGAGATGCACCCCGCCATAGATCGAGGAACGGTCGCGCCGCGTATAGTCGGCCGATTGCTCGCCCTCGTAGTGCCAGCGATCGAGCAGGTCGGCAGGCACCCTTCCGGGCAACAGGCTCGGCGCCGCTGCCGTCCGGAAGACGACGCGCGCGCCGGGCTTCGCGGTGCGCGTGATCTCCGCCCAGAGATGCGTCAGCTGTGCATCGCTCATCCAGTCCTGTGCGTCGAGCAGCACATAGCGATCGAGGCTCGTCGCGGTCTTCTGCGCCAGATGCTCGACGAAATTGGCATGGCGTATGCTGACGCGATCGAGCCGCGCGACCACCGCGTCATAATTTGCACTTTGCAAATACGGAGGAAGCGGCGCGTCCGGTCCCTTGCCATAGCCGCGCCCGAAGGCCTGCCAGGCGAAATAATTCTGCCGGATATCGAAATCGCAGGCGAGCTTTTCGAGGCGCTGACGCAGCACCGACGCCATGCCCGCCGGCTCGTCGCCGGCGAGGGCGTCATACTGCGCGGGCGGAATGCCGAGGCCGAAAAGCGACGCCGGCTGATCGGTCAGCCAGCGGATGAATTTCCTGTCGAACATGGGCGCGAATTTGGCGTCAAAAATCGCGCGCTGCTCCTCAATGCTGCCAGCTTCGAGCAGTTCACGCGGATCAACCCGATAGAGCTTCGCCAGCAGATGCGCCGTCCCGATGAAGTTGCCCAGCAGCCCGCGTTTGTAGATGCCCCTGGCAAAACCGTTGATCCGGCGCCGTCCGGTCAGATCACGCCCCTCCCAGTAGCGCCGCGTGATTTCGTCGAGATGGGGGCGCACATGCGCGTGATAGGCTGCAATATTCTCGGGCCGATCGGCCTCACCGAAAAAGCGGTGAAATGCGTCGTGGTCGGGCAGGTGCTGCGCCGCCGCCAGCTTCAGCCGGTTGAACGCGATATGCGCGGTGTTGAGGTCGACTGCGGTGATCGACGCGGGATCGGCGGTGAGATAGGATAGCACGTTGCAGCCGCCGCTCGCGATCGCAATGACATGGCAGTCGGGCGTGATCGCCAGCGCCTCTAGGTCGATCGCCGGGTCTTCCCAGATCTGCGCATAGACCAGCCGTTGAAAGGCGAGCGCAAAGGCGCGGTCGAGCAACCCCTGCTTGCTCAGCTTCGGATCGCGCAGCACCGCCTGACGGATGCGATCCCGCTTCGAATGCTCCGAACTTCCGCTGACTGCGGCTGCGCCCATAATGCCCTCCCGAGCAGCATCGCGCCATGCGACGCTGGATGCCGAGCGCCCTATGAGCGCGCAGTGACCGGGGTGTGACAGATCGGCGTCGGTTCGAAGACGTGTCGCGTCAGCCGACGAGTTCCTTGAGCGGCACGCTGGCGTCGGCGAGCCTTGCCCTGTCGGGTGAGAGGCCTTCGGTGACGAGCTTGCGGCCCTGGACATAGTCCTTGGTGGCGTTGACGCAGTCGAGCGCGATCACGCGGCCCTGTTTCAGATAGACGATCGAGAAGGAGCGCGTCGCGGGATCGCCGCGCACGATCGCCGCGTCATGGTC
>NZ_JBYSXE010000008.1:0-108105 GCF_058781925.1 Sphingobium sp. FW306-1B-F04DB
ACCCCCATCCCCTCCCCTGAAGGGGAGGGGCTTGTTCTTGGCCACGGTCAGGGCAACGGCGCTACTCTCCGCGAGATCGCGCTCGACGCGATCGAGCGCACCCGCTGGGTGCCTGCGCGCGCGAAGAACCGCATCAATGCGATGGTCGAGGGGCGCCCCGACTGGGTGATCAGCCGCCAGCGCGCCTGGGGCGTGCCGATCGCGCTCTATGTCCACCGCCAGTCGGGCGAATATCTGCGCGACGACGCGGTCAATGCCCGCATCATCGACGCGGTGACCAAAGGCGGCGCCGATGCCTGGTACGCCACCGACCATCAGGCACTGCTCGGCCCCGACTACCGGCTCGAGGATTATGAGGTCGTCACCGACATCCTCGACGTGTGGTTCGATTCGGGCTCGACGCACGCCTTCGTGATCGAGCAGCGCTATGGCGAGGGCGTCCGCGCCAATCTCTATATCGAGGGTTCGGACCAGCATCGTGGCTGGTTCCAGTCGTCGCTGCTCGAAAGCTCTGGCACGCGCGGGCGCGCGCCCTATGACGCGGTGCTGACGCACGGCTTCGCGCTCGACGGCAATGGCCGCAAGATGTCCAAGTCATTGGGCAACGTCGTCGATCCGCTCAAGATCATCGGCGAGAGCGGTGCCGATATCCTGCGCATGTGGGTCGCCTCGGTCGATTATTTCGAGGACGTCCGCATCGGCAAGGAAATCCTGTCGGGCACCTCGGACCAGTATCGCAAGCTCAGGAACACCTTCCGCTACCTGCTCGGCGCGCTCGACGGCTTCGCCGAGACCGAGAAGCTGCCCGTCAGCGAGATGCCCGAGCTTGAGCGCTATGTGCTTCATCTGCTTGGCGTTCTCGATGCGGACCTGAAGGAAGCGACCGACGGCTTCGAGTTCAACCGCTATATCCGCGCGCTGACCGATTTCGCGAACGAGGACCTGTCGGCCTTCTTCTTCGATATCCGCAAGGACTGCCTCTATTGCGATGCGCCTTCGGACCCGAAGCGCCGCGCCTATCGCACCGTGCTCGACACGCTGTTCCACGCGCTGGTGCGCTATGCCGCGCCGATCATCCCCTTCACCGCCGAGGAAGTGTGGCAGTCGCGCTTCCCCAGCGAGGATGGTTCGGTCCATTTCCTCGAATGGCCCGAGGTCGATGCGACATGGCTGGACGGCACGCTTGGCCAGAAGTGGCAGGGCGTCCGCGGCGCACGCGAGCGCGTGACCGAGGCGATCGAGCCCTTCCGCCGCGACAAGGTGATCCGTTCGAGCCTCGAGGCCGAGGTGGTCGTTCCCGACCTCTCGGGGCTTGGCGAAGGCGACTTCGCCGAAGTCTGCATCGTGGCGAGCGCGGTCAACGGCAGCGGCGATGCGGTCGAGGTGACGCGCACCGAACGCGCCAAATGCGGCCGCTGCTGGCGCCATTTGCCCGAGGTCAGGGAAGACGGCGATCTGTGCGATCGTTGCGAATCCGTGACCGTTGCGGCCTGACCTGACCGCCTTAACCCTATAGTTGGAACCGGATGCGCGAAGCCCTCCACACCCACCGCAAGCTCGGCCTGATCCTCGCCGCGTGCGTCTTCGCGATCGACCAGATCGTGAAATATGTCGTCACCGTGCCGCTCAGCATCAATGAGATCGGTGATTCCAAAGAGATCATCTCGATCTTCAACTTGACCTTCGTGGCCAACTACGGCGTCTCGATGGGTTTTCTGCGTGCCGACAGCGAGGCGATGCGCTGGGGCCTCGTCACACTGACGCTCGCGATCAGCATCGGTGTCGTCATATGGATGTGGCGCGAGAAACGGCGCTGGGATGTGCTCGCGCTCGGCTTCGTGCTCGGCGGCGCGCTGGGCAATATCGTGGATCGGGTCAGGTTCGGCCATGTCGTGGACTTTGCCGACCTGCATTTCGGCGGCTTCCGCCCCTTTTTGGTATTCAACATCGCCGATGCTGCTATTACCATCGGTGTATTGATCCTGCTGCTGCGCGCGCTGCTCGTGCGCGAGGCGGCGGATGACGCAAAAGACGCTACGGAGACTGTGGATGCGTAAGACGGTGATCATTGGAAGTCTGGGCATGGCCGCGATTTCGCTTTCGGCCTGTGCCTCGGGCGGGATCGCCAATCGCGAACGCCCCGACGAATTCGCCACCGCGCGCAAGGCGCCGCTGGTGATCCCCCCCGATTTCGCGCTCGTGCCGCCCAAGCCCGGCGCCCCGCGCCCGCAGGAAAGCGATTCGGCGACGCAGGCGCTTCAGGCGATGTTCGGCGGCCCCGCGCAGCGCAGCGCAAGCGAGACCGGCGTGATCGGCCAGGCGGGCGGCAACCGCGCCGATGCGGGCATCCGCTCGGGCGTGGGCGATCCCGACACCAATGTCGTCGACAAGGGTTCGGTGACGCGCGACATCATCGCCGCGCCCGAGGGCGACGGCCAGGACGCGCGCGCCTCGACCCCGCAATAAGCGGACGCGCCCGGCACACATAAAAAAGGGGGCCGCAAAGCCCCCTTTTTCGTTTGTGGTCCGGTGGATCAGAACGCCACGCCGATCGAGCCGACGACCCCCGCCTTGGAGACGTTCTTGCCCGAGAGCGGGTTGAACAGCGACTTGTCGGTGTCGACATAGGACACGCCGAAGGACAGATTCTTCCAGGTGTAGGTCGCGCCCAGGCTCCAGTCGGTATATTCGTCGCCGATCGTGAGATAGCTCGGCCCGAACGAGTGGCCGACATGCGCCGACAGGCTGAGCGGCGTGCCCGGGATACCCCCGGAGAGGTCGCCCGCGAGGTAGAAATTGTCTTCCTTGCCACTGCCGACCGACAGCGCGTTCGACTTGGGCGCATAGGCCGCGGTCAGCTTGCCCGTGACGGGGCCGAAGGTATGCGACACCGCGACATAGGGCTCGACGAAATCGCTGTCATAGCCGGGGACGATCTCCTCGGCGCCGGGATAGTAGTAATAGAGCACGCCGACATCGAGCGTGGTGCCGCCAAAGGTCTTCTTCCAGCCGACGATGAGGTCGAGTTCCTGGTCGCCGCCCGCGGCGACATACTCGTCGATCGTCGAGCCCCAGACCGTCGCATAGAGGCCCGAATCGTGCGAGACGCTGATCGTGCCCTGCAGCGCGAAATTCTTGTCGGTCTGCGAAATGCCGCGGAAGCGATAGTCGGTGACGACGGTAGCGCCCCCCGAGATGGTGATGCTGCTTTCCGCCTCGGGCGCTTCGTCCTGCGCCAATGCGGGTGTACTCAACGCGGCCAAAGCCAGGGCCGTGAGGCCGGTGATGGACGTGCGCATGATCTTCCTTTCTGGTTCGATGCGTCGTCCCGCCTGCGTTGCGACTCCTGCCTCTCTTGCCGCGATGGGCCGGGGCGGATTGTCGCAAACGCAATACAGATGCCCAATCACGCTGCACTGCACAAGAATATTGTGCGCCACGCCCCACGATAGGGCAGCGCTGTTGCCCCAACGCAACACCGTGCGTCGTCTCAACCATTCCTTAGCCAAAGACCGCGATAGTGGCGGGCGTGACGCAGATTTCCACGCCCGTCGTGCCCGAAGGAAGGCCCACGCCAGCGCAGCAGCTGACCGAGCTGCGCGCGATCCAGGCGCTGGTCAACGAGCTCGCGGGGGCAAGTATTCCCTCCGCTCTCGCCATCGCCGATCCCGCGTTCGACAAGCGCTATGATTCGGCGCCTCCCTTGGTCCAGCGCCGCTTCGACGCGGTCGCGGGCGAGACCGCGGCCTATGCCGCGGCGGGGCTGACCGCGCTGATCGCGGGGCGCAAACATGGCGCGGGCGCGAGCGCCGCGGCGGCACACCTCGCGCGCGAGATGGAAAAGTCGATCCGCGCCATGGAGAAGATCCTGGTCTAGCCGTCGTCCGCGGGCCCGGGCTGCTCGGGCCAGCTGCGGATATTCAGGTCGCGCTGCGGGAAGGGAAAGCGGATGTCGTTGTCCGCGAACAGCCGCCAGATCCGCGTCAGCACATCGGACACGACGCTCCCTACCCCCGCCTCGGGATCATTGATCCAGAGCCGGATGTCGTATTCGACGCCGCTGTCCCCGAAGGCGGTAATCCAGACGACCGCGGCGGGATGGTCGAGCACGCGGGGGGCGGCGCGCGTTGCCTCGAGCATCAGTTCGCGCGCGCGGTCCTGATCGGAGTGATAGGAGACGCGCACGGGCACATGGACGCGGACGTTGCGATCGGAATAGGACCAGTTCTCCACCTCCTGCGTCATCAGATTCTCGTTGGGGATCAGATGCTCCTTGCCGTCGCGCGTCACCACCGACACCGCGCGCGTGCCGATCCGGTTGACCCAGCCGAAACGGTCTCCGACGACGATCACGTCGCCCGGCTTGATCGAGCGATCCATCAGCAGGATGAGCCCCGCAAAGAGATTGCCGAAGGTTTTCTGAAGGCCGAAACCGACCGCGAGGCCGAAGGCGCCCGAGAACACCGTCAGCGCGGTGAGGTCGATCCCGAGCATGTCGATGCCGAGGAAGAAGGCGATGGCGACCAGCGCGATGCTGACGATCTTTTCGGTCAGCAGCTTCTGCGTGGGATCAAGGCCGTCGGCGCGCCCGACATAGCGATGCAGGAGCCGGTTCGCGAAGCGCACGACCATGAACAGCGTCGCCACCGTGACGACGAGCTGCAAGGTACTCAGAAGCGAGATCCGATAACGCCCGGCATCGAACCCGATACGGTCGAGCAGGACGATCACCGGCTCGGAGCGCGGCACCTGGCCCGAGAGCAAGACGAGCATCGCCAGCAGGACGGCGATCGTGGCGAGCCAGCGCATCACGAAGACGACGCCGAACTCCCGCTTCTTCATCCCCGCGCGCTCCGGAACCGCTGCAGCCCCGATGCGAGATCGGCGATCAGATCCTCCGGATCCTCGAGCCCGATCTGGAGCCGGACGAGCGGCCCCCCGGCGGACCAGGGCACCGCGCTGCGATGCGGGTCCGACGGTACGACAAGGCTTTCATAGCCCCCCCAGCTGAAGCCGATGCCGAACAGCTCGAGTCCGTCGATCAATGCGGTGCGCGCGGCATCGTCGCCGCCGTCGAGTATGAAGGAGAACAGCCCGGCGCTGCCGCGGAAATCGCGTTGCCAGAGCGCATGGCCCGCGCAGGTTTCGAGCGCGGGATGCAGCACGCGTGCGACCTCGGGCTGTTCGGCGAGCCAGCGGGCGACGGTGAGCGCATTGCTCTGGTGGCGGCGCAGGCGGACATCGAGCGTCCGCAGCCCGCGCGCGCCGAGCCAGGCGTCGTCGGGCGACGCGCACTGGCCGAGCGAATAGCTGGTCTTGCGCAGCGCCTGCCAGTGCGCCGCGTTGGCGGTGACCGAGCCGAGCATCACGTCCGAGTGGCCGACGATATATTTGGTGCAGGCGAGGATGGTGAGATCGACGCCCTTGTCGAGCGCGGTGAAGAAGAGCGGCGTCGCCCAGGTATTGTCGAGCAGCGTCACGATGCCGCGTTCGCGCGCGATTGCGGTGATCGCGGGCACGTCCTGCACCTCGAAGGTCAGGCTGCCCGGGCTTTCCATGAAGATCGCGGCGGTACGCTCGTTGATCAGAGCCGCGATCCCGGCGCCGACCAGCGGATCGTAATAGCGCGTCGCGATCCCGTAGCGGCGCAGCAGGCCGTCGCAAAAGGCGCGGGTCGGCTCATAGGCGCTGTCGACCATCAGCAACTCGTCGCCGGGCTTGAGCACCGAGAACAGCGCGGTCGTCACCGCCGCGACGCCCGAAGGATAGAGCAAAGTGCCTGCCGCTCCCGGCTCCATTTCGGTCAGCGCATCGGCGAGCGACCACTGGGTCGGCGTGCCACGCCGGCCATAATAGAACTGATGATGCGTATCGTGCTGGCGCGCGCGCATCTCGGCGACGCTGTCGTACAGGATGGTCGACGCGCGCCAGACGGGCGGGTTGACCACCGCGCCGCGCCATTCCTTGCGCCGACCACCATGAACGAGCCGTGTCGCATCACCGCGCCCGTCGCCGTCCTTGTGACTCATGCAGCGCCCATGGCCTTGGGAGTCGAGGGATCCGAACCCCATTCGCTCCACGAGCCGTCATAGAGCGCGACGTTCTTCGCGCCCGCCATGTGCGCGCCGAACAGCAGCACCGCGGCGGTGATGCCCGAGCCGCAGGTGGTGATGAGCGGACGGCCGAGGTCGATACCCGCATCGGCAAAGGCCTGTTTCAGCGCATCGCCCTGCTTCCAGGTCCCGTCGGTGGTGAAGAGATTGCCATAGGGCAAGTTCTTCGATCCCGGGATATGGCCCGCATGCGTCTTCGGGCGCGGGTCAGCCTCCTCGCCCGTGAAGCGCGCGGCGCTGCGCGCATCGAGCACCTGTTCGGCGCCGCTGTCGACATTGGCCTTCATCTGGTCGAGCGTGCGCAAGGTGGCTTCGTCCTTCCACACGGTATAGTGGCGATGCCGGTGCGGCTCCTTGCCCGAAGCGAGATCGCGCCCCTCAGCCTTCCATCTGGCGAGGCCGCCATCGAGGACCGCGACGTCGTGCGCACCGAACAGGCGGAGCATCCACCAGGCGCGCGTCGCGGTGCGATAGGGCGAGTCATCGTAGAGCACGATCCGGCTACCGTCTCCGAGGCCCAGTGACTGCATCCGGCTCGCGAATTTCTCGGGCGTCGGCAGCATGTTGGGAAGCTCGGTCGCCGTGTCGACGAGATGCTCCAGGTCCATATAGACCGCGCCGGGAATATGCCCGGCCTCATATTCGGCCGCCGCATTGCGGCCATCGCTGGGGAGGAAGTAGGTCGCGTCAACCACACGCAGGTCCGAAGCGCCCAGTTCTTTTGCGAGCCATTCGGTTGAAACCAGCATGTCCATGAGATGCACTCCTCTTCCTGATTCCTCCTTTGCTTAATCCGCCCACCGGGCCGCGTCGAGACGCCAGCGCGAGCACCACCCGATGGCGGTAACCTTGGGGGGCGTCGAATCATCCATTCGGGGCATTTTCAACGCCATGCCGGCCGATGCTCCCGATCGCGATTGGCGGACGATTTCCTGTGAAGGTTAGGAAGGTTCGGCGTGTGGAAAAAATCCCCTCGATCAGTGCGCCCGCATTGATCGGGTTTTTCGATCAACGCCGGCTTGTCATCTGCACGCGATCAAAGAGCCGATTGTCGGGCAAGGCTGACAGATCGAAGGCGTGTAGGACAGAGGTTTTGGTGGGGCCTATGTCAGCTTGCGACCCAGTATCGGACGGGAGCGCTGCTGCCCTCTCCCGCCCTTGCGGGAGAGGGTTGGGTGAGGGTCTTCTTTCCTTTACCTTCGGCCACATGGGACCCGTAAGGCGACCGATAAGCCCACATGCAGCGCGCCTGAGGTGCGATATGACCGACGTTGAGCGCGAGCTGTGGTTCGCCGTCCGCCGGGCGCACCACCTATCTCGAGGATCGAGGCTATTGCGCGCTTCGCTTCTGGAACACCGAGGTGATCGAGAGCTTAGAGGGCGTTCTTGCGATAATCGCCGGTGCGCTGCATCGGGATTGAAGCCAGGAAGAAGACCCTCACCCAACCCTCTCCCCCGAAAAGCGGGAGAGGGCTTAATCGAGCGTCCGTTTTCCAAGCCAAAGCGGACTTCTGCGGTATTGTGAAGGGGGCGGCCTTCGCCCCGCAGCGAACAGGCTCTCGCCTCCGCCCGACCGGGCGGGGCAAGAGCCCGTGCCCTGCTCGGTCTGTCGCCTCAGCGCGCGCGGATGAAGGCGCGGATGTCCTGGCTGAGCTTGGTGCGGTCCTCGTCGCGGACGTACATCATGTGGCCCGAGCCGTAATATTTGTACTCGATCCGATCCTTGGGGATGCCCGTGCGGCTGAGTGCATATTCGGCGGCGAAGAAGGGCGTGGCGAAGTCGTAATAGCCCTGCCCCACGAAGATCCTGAGCCCGCTGTTCTCGCGCAGCCCCTTGCCGATATAGGGCGCGACGTTGAGATAGGCGTCGCTGTCGCGCCCCTCGCCCAGCCGCCAGTCCCAGGGGCCGACGCTGCCGATCGTGACATAGCGGCGATCGGTGTCGAATTTGAGCGTCTCGCGCGCATAGGCGTTGATCGCCGCGGTATAGCCGCCATCGATGCCGAAGAAGCTGGGGTCATTGTCGGGCTCCTCGCCCGCATTGTCATAGTCCTTGCCGGTATAGCGACTGTCGAGGCGGCCGACGGTAAGCCCGCGATCGCGCAGCAATTCCTTGTAGAAGCGGCCCGGCAGCACGCGCAGATCGGCCTGTTCGAGATAGCTTTCCGAGAGCCCCGTGAAGCGCGCGAGATCGCGGCGCACCTGCGCGCGTTCCTCGCCCGCCAGCGCATTGCCCTTGAGCAGCGCCGCGGCATAGGGGCCGATCGCCCATTGCCGCGCCTCCGCGACGAACGCCTCTACGCCGCCCGGGGCCTGCGCCTTGCCGTGATAGAGCGCGGTCGCGGCCATGCTGGGAACGTTGAGGATATAGGACAGCTCGTTGCCCTTCGTATCCGCGCCCGCGGCGAAGTCGAGCACGGTCGAGATCAGGATGACGCCGTTGAGCGCGACGTCGTTATAGGCGCCCTCGAGTTGATTGAGCACCGCGGCCGAGCGCGTCGTGCCATAGCTTTCGCCGCCGAGGAACTTGGGCGCGTTCCAGCGGCCATTTTCGTTCAGCCACAGCCGGATGAACTGCGCGATCGATTCGGCATCCTTGGTGACGCCCCAGAAGTCCTTGGGATCGGTCTTGCCCAGCGTATGGCTGAAGCCCGTGCCGACGGGATCGATGAACACGATGTCGGTGACGTCCAAAAGGCTGTCGGGGTTGTCGACGATCGGATAGGGCGGCGCGCCGTCGTCGCGCGCGTCCGAGGGGATCGCGACGCGCTTGGGCCCGAAGGCGCCCATGTGGAGCCATACCGACCCCGAGCCGGGGCCGCCGTTGAACAGGAAGGTGACGGGACGGTTGGGGTCCTTGCCGTCCTTCACATAGGAGACCGAGAAGATCGAGGCGCGCGGGGTGCCGTCGTCGGCCTTGAGATATGTTTCGCCCGCGGTGGCGGTGTAGGTCACCGACTGGCCCCCGAAGCGGCCGCTATGTTTCGTCACCGAGCGCCTGGGGGGCGGAATGTCCTCGGCCTTGGTCTTTTCGGCGGCGGGCGCGTCCTTTTCCTTGTCCTGCGCGTAGAGCGGCGCCGCCGCGACGAGCGCGACAAGCCCAGCACCCAGAAGCATTTTTCCCAGAGACTTCGGCATGCGCCACCCCTTGATATCTTATTGCATGCGCCTGCTATTGCACGGGCCGGGCGCGGGCAATGTCGTTCGTCGAAAAGCGCGCGCGCAGCCAGGACTGGTTATACGCGCACGCATCCCCTAAATGCCGGCCATGCAGACCACTCATCTCGGCCAGACTTCGACGCTTCCCAATTCGCCCGACGAGGCGGTGCTCGACTATGTGCCCAATCCCCGCGCGGGCAGCCTCTACCTCGTCCGCTTCGCCGCGCCCGAGTTCACCTCGCTGTGTCCGGTGACGGGCCAGCCCGATTTCGCGCATCTCGTGATCGACTATGCGCCCGATGCGACGATCGTTGAATCCAAGTCGCTGAAGCTGTTTCTCGGCTCGTTCCGCAACCACGGCGCCTTTCACGAAGATTGCACGGTCAGCATCGGCGAGCGGCTGTTCGCCGAGATGAAGCCCAAATGGCTGCGCATCGGCGGATACTGGTATCCGCGCGGCGGCATCCCGATCGACGTGTTCTGGCAATCGGGCGAGGCGCCCAAGGGGCTATGGGTGCCCGACCAGGGCGTGCCGGGCTACCGCGGCAGGGGATAGTCCCCGCCATTCAGCATGTTGAACAACAGCGTCGGCGCTTCCTTGTCGTCGGCGGCCATCGCCTTGCGGAACCATGATTCGGCCTGCTTTTCATCGACCTCGACGCCGATGCCGTCGCGATAGTTGATGCCCAGATAGCGCATCGCCATCGCGTTGCCCGCGTCGGCGGCCTGAAGATAGAGGCGGTTGGCGGCCTGTTTGTCGACCGCGACGCCCTTGCCCTCCTCATGACAGGCCCCGAGCAGGACCATGGCGTTGCTGTCGCCCTGGTCGATCGCCTTTTTCAGCCAGCCGACCCCCGCGGCGGCATCTTCCGCGATACCCTCGCCGTTGAGCAGCGCAAAGCCATAGCGATACTGGCCATCGGCATCGCCCATTTCGGCGGCCTTGGCGTAATAGGCGGTGCTCCGGGCCTTGTCCGCCTTCACGTCTTCGCCATCATGATAAAGGTCGCCCAGCGTGGTCCACGCGAACGGGACGCCGGCCTCTCCCGCGGCGCGCAGCAATGTCAGTGCCTTGGCCACGTCCTTCGTCACGCCGTTTCCATAGACATACAGAACCGCCAGATTGGCGATCGCCCAGGGCTCGTTCTTGTCGGCACCCGCCTGGTACCAGCGCAGCGCCTCCTTGACGTCGGCCTCAACACCTAGGCCGTCCTGATACATGATGCCGATCCAGTGGAGCGCGTCGACCTCGCCCTTTTCGCCGGCCAGCCGGTACAGGCGCAGAGCCTCGGCATGGTCCTGTTTCACCCCCGTGCCCGTCCTGTGGAAATCCGCGAGATTGTAGATTGCCATTGCATTGCCCTTGTCGGCAGCCTGGCGGTACCAGCGCGCGGCCGCTTCAACGTCCCTGGCAACGCCGGCGGCGGTCTCATAGGCATAGCCGATCGCGACCATTGCATCGCTGTCGTCCAGTTCCGCGGCCTTACGATAGAGGCGGACCGCCTCGGCGGCGTCCTTGCCGACCCCGGCGCCGTTGGCATAGGCCAGTGCGAGATTGTATATCGCGACTGCATTGTCCGCGTCCGCGGCCTTGCGATACCAGCCCACCGCCTCGACATCGTCCTCGGCCACGCCCGCGCCGTCGGCATAGGCATTGCCGACGTCGTTCTGCGCCCAGCTATTGCCCTGATCGGCGGCCCTGCGGAACCAGCGCAACGCCTCGGTAAGATCCCGCTTCACGCCGCGGCCGTCGCGATACATCAGCCCGACGCTCCGTTCGGAATCGCTGTTGCCCTCAGCCGCGCCCTTGCGGAACCAGCGCAGCGCCTCGGCGGCATCCTCGCGCACGCCCTCACCCGCGTCATAGGCGATCCCGAGCGCCTGCATTGCCCCCGGGCTTCCGCGATCCGCGGCGATGCGGAACCACTGAAGCGCGGAACGCGTATCCTGCGCGATGCCGATACCGTCGCGATAGTTCATCGCGAGGAACAGCGCACCGCGCGCGGTGCCGAGATCGGCGGCGCGCCGATAGGCCGTAGTGGCCTCGGCGGCATTTTTCTCACCCCCCTCGCCAAGCTCGTCCATCACGCCGAGCTCGACGATCGCCCCGGGGTGATTGCGCGCCGCCCCGCGCTGCAGCCAGCTGCGGGCCTCGACGGGTTCCTTGGCAACCCCGTTTCCGAAGCGCAGCGCGCGACCGAGCAGGAACATCGCTTCCGGATCGTCACGTTCGGCGAGGGTGCGATACAGGCGGGCGGCCTCCTCGTACCGCTCCTCGGCCTCGGCGGCACGCGCCTGCGCCTTGATCTCGGCAACCGTTGTCGCCTCGACGGCGGATCCGGCGGCCGGTGCGGATGGCCCCGCAACCGCCGAATAAAGCAACGCAACCAGCAACTTCATCTATTTGCCCCCTCTCCGGCCCCACGCATCTGATAGCGGATGCCCCCCGTTGCCGGTCAAGCCGTATCGTCTGCGCAACGGCTCCGGCGCTTGATCGCGCGTTTCCAACGGACTGCGGATTCTCCTTGCTGCATTGCACAATAACGGCAACCATCCTCTCGGCGAGTCGTTCAGTAGCAAAGCGTATTCACGCTCCTGATATTGTTGCACCAGCGAAAGGGTGACTATGGTAGATGCGGCTTCGCACGAAGCGTCTGCGCCTGAAGCCCCGGCGCACATCGCGTTGATCGGCAATGCGCTGCCCCGGCGCTGCGGTCTCGCGACCTTCACCAGCGACACCTATGACGCGCTTCGCGCGCGCTTTCCCGACATGCGCGTCGATCTCTATGCAATGGACGACGGCACCGGCGTCACTTATCCCGATCATGTGGCGACGATCGACCAGCACGACCCCGCCGCCTACCGCAGGGCGGCGCGCGCGATTGTGGAGAGCGGCGCGCAGGCGATGTGGCTGCAGCACGAATATGGCATTTTCGGCGGACAGGCGGGCGAGTTCATCCTGAACCTGCTCGACCGCGTCGGCCTGCCCGTGCTTGTCACCCTGCACACGGTGCGCGAGAAACCCAGCGTGGACGAGCGACGGGTGCTCGAGGCGCTGGCGCGCCGGGCCTCGAAGCTGATCGTAATGGCCGAAAAGGGCCGCGAGATTTTGCGTCACGTCTATGGCGTCAGCGACACGGAGATCGTGGTGATCCCGCACGGAGTGCCCGATCGTGCGCTGGTTGATCCGAGTGCATTGAAGCCGCGCTTCGGCTTTGCGGGGCGTGAGGTGATCCTGACCTTCGGCCTGCTTGCGCCCGATAAGGGGATCGAAGGCATGATCGAGGCGATGCCGCGCATCATCGCGTCGCACCCGCAGGCGCTCTATGTCGTGCTCGGTGCGACGCATCCCAATCTGGTGCGGCGCGAGGGCGAAACCTATCGCGAGAAGCTGCACGCGCTCGCCGAAACGCTCGGGGTCAGTGAGCATGTCCGGTTCATCGACGCCTTTGTCGAACCCGACGAACTGCTCGACTATCTCCAGGCCGCCGACATCTATGTCACGCCCTATCTGAAGCGAGACCAGATCACGTCGGGGACGCTGTCCTACGCGGTCGGGGTCGGCAAGCCAGTGGTGGCCACCCCCTATATCCACGCAACCGAGATCCTCGACGACGACCATGGCGTGCTCGTCGACTTTGCGAACAGCGATCAGATGGCGACGGCAGTGACGCGGCTGCTGGCGGACGACGCGCGCCGCGGCGCGCTGGCCGAGCGCGCCTATGCGCGCGGGCGCACGATGCTCTGGTCGCGCGTCGCTGAACGTGCCGCCGCGATCCTCGACGAGATGGCGCAGCGCGCGCCACGGCGGATGGGCAAGGCGAGCGCGGGTGTAACGATGCTCCCGCCCGATCTGGCAGCCGTGCTGCGGATGAGCGATTCGACGGGCATGTACCAGCATGGTGTCTATTCGGTGCCCGATCGCAGACATGGCTATTGCGTCGACGACAATGCGCGCGCGCTGATGCTGCTCGGCCGGATCGAGGGGCTCGACGAGAGCCTGCGCGACCGGTGGATGACCGTCTATGCCGCGTTCGTGCAGCATAGCTGGAACCCCGATCTCGGCCGCTTCCGCAACTTCATGCGCTTCGACCGGAGCTGGTGCGAGGATTTCGGATCCGAGGACAGCCATGGCCGCGCGCTCTGGTCGCTCGGAATCACTGCGCGCCATGCCCCGATCCGCAAGCACGCCGATTGGGCGGCCAATCTGTTCGATAGCACGGGGCATCACGCGCTCGCGCTGGGTTCCCCCCGTGCGCAAGGTTTCGCGATGCTTGGTGCTGCGGCGATGTTCGAGGCGCGGCGCGGGCACGGCGTGGCGCGCGAGATCCTCGAGACCTTTGGCGATCAGCTGCTTGCGTTGCTCGCCGAGTCGCGCCGACCCGACTGGCCGTGGTTCGAGGCGGTGCTCGCCTATGACAATGCGCGGCTGCCCGAAGCGCTGCTCCGCGCGGGGCTGACGCTGGGCCGCGACGACTATCGCGAATGCGGGCTGCAGACGCTCGACTGGATCATGACGCAGCAGACCGCGCCCGAGGGGCATTTCCGCGCGGTCGGCACCGACAGCTTCGGGCGCGCCTATCAGCCGCCCATGCCCTTCGACCAGCAGCCGCTCGAGGCGCAGGCGACGATCGACGCGTGTGAGGCGGCCTTCGTCGCCTCGGGCGACGCGCGCTGGGTCGACGAGGCGCAGCGCGCCTATCGCTGGTTCCTGGGCGAGAACGACCTCGACATGCCGCTCGCGACGCGCGGAGACGGCGGCTGTTTCGACGGGCTGATGCCGACGGGGCTCAACCGCAATCAGGGTGCCGAATCGATCCTCGCGCTGCAGCTCGCGTCCTGTGCAATTTCCCGTCTTTCCAAGGCCGCGGCTGACGTGGCAAAACCGCTGGGTGCCGCCGCCTGACCCTTCGGGCGCGGGGGGAGCTGCCGGTGAAGCGGGAAATGTCGATGCTCAGCGTCTACAATCATCACCTGCGGCTCTATGCCGACCCTTCACGCGTCGTGGTGCGCCCTTTTCACCTCGCCTGGCAGGCCAATGGCGCGACGCGCAGCCGTTCGGAACGATTGGTCGACGAAGTGCTCGAGATGGACCCACACACCGCGTGCGCCCAGCTCGACGCGGTGCTCAAGGACTTCGAGGAGCGCCACTGGCAGACGCGCCGCGTGTTCATGACGCGCTATGAAGAGATCGTAGCCCAGCTCGGCCGCGACCTGGGCGATATCGGCGACGACAAGCGCCAGCTGATCGGCGCCTATTTCTGCCACGAATACAGCTATGCAGCGGCGGCGTTGATGAACCCCAGCGTGGTGCCGCACCACGACCAGACGGGCATGCCGCACGGATCGCAGCGAATCATCATGTCGCTGCGCGCGGTGGGCGAAGGCCACATTTCCACGGTCGCATTCCGCGAAGGCATCATCTCCGATACCGGCGATTTGCGGCTGGCGCCCGAACCGCCCTTCGCCACCGCCGCGGATGCGCTCGATGAAGCCGAGGACTCCGTGCCGCACGGCCCGGTCTCGGTCTATCGTCATGCCGACAGCACGCTTTCGGGCACGGTGATCTTCCCGATCACGCCCGCGCAGCGCAACGGGCTCGAGGATCTGCGCCTCGTCCATTTCACGCATGACGACGGATCGGTCGAATGGATCGGCACCTATACCGCCTATTCGGGGCGCGAAATCCAGTCCGAACTGCTGCGCACGCGCGACTTTCGCTGCTTCGATCTCGTGCCGATCAAGGGTGGTGCCGCACGCAACAAGGGGATGGCGCTGTTCCCGCGCAAGATCGATGGCAGCTACATGATGATCGGGCGACAGGACGGCGAGAATATCTTCCTGCTCAAGTCCGACTCGATCGATCATTGGGAGGAAGGCGAAAAGCTGATCGAACCCGTATATCCGTGGGAACTGGTCCAGATGGGAAATTGCGGCCCGCCGATCGAGCTGGACGAAGGCTGGCTGCTGCTCACGCATGGCGTGGGCGCAATGCGCAAATATTCGATCGGCGCGGCACTGCTCGACAAGGACGATCCCTCGAAGGTGCTTGCGCGCACGCCCAATCCTGTCCTCGCCGCGATCGAGCAGGACCGCGAAGGCTATGTCCCCAACGTCGTCTATACCTGCGGTGCGATGAAGCATGGCGAACTGATCTTCATGCCCTATGGCGTGGCCGACAGCTCGGTCGCCTTCGCCTTCGTGCCGATCGCGGCATTACTCGATCTGATGAAATGAAGCTTTTCCTCGCCTTTCGCAGCTATTTACAGTAGTGTAAGCGCATGACCGCAGCGATTCCCCATGACCATCCAATCGAGATCGTTCCGGACGATATCGACTTCATGGGACATGTGAACAATGCCAACTATCTGAACTGGGTGCAGGAAGCCGTGCTCGACCACTGGCGCTCGCTGGCGCCGCCCGACGCAGTGGCGAAGCATCTCTGGGTCGCGCTCAAGCACGAGATCACCTATCGCAAGCCCGCCTTTCTGGACGACGAGGTGATCGCCACCGTCATCCTCGAAAAAGTGCAGGGCGCGCGCGCATTCTACGAAACGCTGATCAAGCGCGGTGAGGAGGTGCTCGCCGAAGTGAAGTCGAGCTGGTGCTGCATCGACGCCGAGACGCTGCGGCCGGCGCGCATTGCGAGCGAGATCGCCGAGCGCTTCTTTTCCAAGGGGTGATCGGGCAACGGTTGGCTGCGGACCGCTGGTTTCGGCAGTCGTAAGATCCTCCCCGGTACGGGGAGGTGGCAGCCCGAAGAGCTGACGGAGGGGCTGCACTGAATTGGCAGGTTTCGCTCCAGCCCCTCCACCAGGCTTCGCGTGGTCCCCCTCCCCGTTCCGGGGAGGATCTCTGCGTCCGCTTCCTACGACATATCAGCCCTAGGCTCCTTGCTCAGATTCCAGCGGCGCGCCTGGCGTTGCGATAGAGCAGCGCGATGATTCCCGTGAACATGATCAGACCGATCGGGAGTGCCCAGGTTTCGAAGCCCTCGCCGACGATCGCGAGCGGCGCGTCGCTGTTGGTGCTCCAGACGAGGCCGGCAAAGGCCACGCCGAACAGGCTCTCGCCGACGATCAGCCCGGTCGCCATCAGCACCCCCATGCGCTTGGCGAATTCGGGATCCGCGGCGCGCTCGGCGCGACGTTCGTAGAAATAGCCGAGCACCGCGCCGACGGGGATCAGCAACGTCAGCGCCATCGGCAGATAGATGCCCATGCCGACGCCCAGCGGCGGCAGGCGCATCTTGCCCGCCTTGCCCAGCGCCTCGTCGATCGCGATGACGACAACACCGATCGCGGCACCGAAGCCGATCAGGCTCCAGTCGAGGTCACCGCCGAGCACGCCCTTGGCGAGCGCCGAGATCAGCGCGGCCTGCGGTGCGGCAAGCGCATTGGCGCCCGCACCCGGCGCGCCCTGGAAACCGAAGGCACCGTTGAGCAGGCTCAGCACGGGCGGGATGACGAGCGAGCCGAAGATCACGCCGAAGACGAGCGCCAACTGCTGCCTCCACGGCGTTGCGCCAACGAGTTGGCCGGTCTTGAGATCCTGCAGATTGTCGTTGGAGATCGTCGCGATCGAGAAAACGATCGCGGTGGTAAAGAGCGCATAGGCGACCAGCGCCTCGGCGCGCGCGGGATCATTGCCATGGCCATAGAGGATCGCGAGCAGCAGCGCAGCGCCAAGCACCGCGAGAATGCCGACACCCGAAACCGGGCTGTTCGATGCACCGATGAGGCCCGCCATATAGCCGCAGACCGCGGCGATCACGACGCCGATGAAGAGGATATAGACGAGCGTGCCCGCGATGACCGGCGCGGCATGCTCGGCGATCGGGCCGCCGGCCGAGAACTGCCAGAGCAGGAAGGCGATCGGGAGGAGCGAGGCGAGGATCGTGCCACCGACGATGCCGATCGGGAGATCGCGCTGTGTGAGCTCAAGTTCCGCGCCGTCCTTGCGTGCGCGCGCGGCGGCCATCGCGCTGCGGATGCCGCTGATGATCGGCCCCATGATCTTGAGCAGCGTCCAGATCGCTGCCACGCCGATCGTGCCCGCGCCGATGAAGCGCACCTCGCTGCGGAAAGTGGTGTCGACCACATCGGACACCGCGCCCGAAACGCCGTGCATCGCGGTCATCACGGGTACGAGACCGCCCCAGCTCAAGAGCATGCCGAACAGCATCGCCGCGCCGACTGAAAGCCCGACGAGATGGCCGACGCCGATCAGCGCCATCGACAGGCTGGTCGAGACGCTGGTCGCGCCCGCGCCGACGCGGAAATAGGTGGCGGCCTCGGCGGCGGCGAGTTTGGTCGCCGCGAGGGTTGCGAAGCCCGCCGAGGCGAGCGAGCTCAGGACGATCGCGCGGAGCCCCTTGGCATTCTCCTCGGCCCCGCCTTCGGTGCCGGCGCCGACCTTGAGCACCTCGGCCGCAGCGACACCCTCGGGATAGGGCAGGTCCGACCCCGTCACCAGCGCGCGGCGGAGCGGCACCGAATACATCACGCCCAATATGCCGCCGATCGCGCAGACCGCGGTGGTCGTCCAATAGGGGAAGCCCTGCCACCAGCCGATCATGACGAGGCCCGGCAGCACGAAGATGATCGCGGCAAGCGTCCCTGCGGCCGAGGCGATCGTCTGGACGATGTTGTTCTCGAGGATGTTGGCGTTCGAGAAGAACCGCAGCACCGCCATCGAGATCACCGCGGCAGGGATAGAGGTGGCGAAGGTCAGACCGACCTTGAGCCCGAGATAGACATTGGCGGCGGTGAAGACGAGCGTGATCAGGCCGCCAAGCACGATGCCGCGCAGCGTCAGTTCGGGGAGTCGGGTTGTTTGCATCGGGGGGTCCTAGAGGCGGGAACGCACGCTGTCATGCCCGGAAAGTGAAGGAAAGCGGATCAGGGCTGGATACGGCGGAAGCGGATGGTGCGGCCATGGCGCGAAAATATGAGCACGCCGTCCACGATCGCGAAGGCCTCGCGCTGGAAATCGGCCTTGCCCATGTCATTGGGCTCGAAGCGGAAGACGAGGTCGTGGCCGGTATCGGGCGTCAGTGCATGAGGGCGATAGGGAATTTCGTACACGGGCAGGTCGGGAACGATCGAGGTTGCGACGATGCCGGGTTCGAGCGGCACGGTGCCGTCCTCTTCGGCATCCACATATTGCGGCTGGTCGCCTCCGGCGAAAGTCACGATCAAGGTCAGGGGAAAGCCGCCAAGCGCTTCCGGATCGGTAAGCCGCGCCGTCAGCCGCCCAAGCGGTGCAGGCGTATCGCTGACCAACGCGAACCGCGGGGGCACGACCTTTGGCTGGCTGGTCAGGTACAGCGTCCCCTGCTCGACGGTCCATTGCCCTTCGGCCTGCTCGTCGAGCGCGCCATAGCTGAGCCCGTAGCGGAAATCGCCATCGGGGCTCAGTTCGAGCGCCGTCGCCATTTCCATCTGGCCACCGTCATAGCGCCCCGCGAGCGAGGCGGGCGTTTCCGCACGCGCCGCCCCCGCACCGAACAACAGGACCACCGCGAGCAGCGCTGTCCGCATCAGCGTCCCTTGAACAGGCCGCCGAGCAGGCCGCGCAGCAGCTGCCCGCCGAGATTGCCGCCGAGCTGTCGCCCGATCGAGCTTGCCGCCGAGCGCGCGGCGGACTGGACCATCTTTTCGGTCATGCTGGGCTTGGCCGCCTCGCGCGCCTGCCGCGCGGCTTCGCGCTCCGCGGCGATACGCTGGCGCTCGGCCTCCTTGGCCTGACGCGCGGCCTCGCGCTCCGCGACGACCCGCGCCTTCTCATCCTCCCTGGCCTGCGCGGCGTCGAGCCTGGCCTGTTCCGCCGCGGCCTTGGCTTCGGCAGCCGCGGCGGCAGCTTCGGCGACCTTGGCGCCCAGCAGTTCCTCAGCGGATTCGCGGTCGATCGCAGTGTCGTATTTGCCGCCGATCGCGTCGGTTTCCCGGATCACGCCGCGCTCGACGGGGGTGACGGGGCCGACGCGCGAGCAGACGGGCTTGATCAGCGTGCGCTGCACCGGCGATGGCGCACCATCGGCCTGGAGCAGCGAGACCAGCGCCTCGCCCACCTTGAGTTCGGTGATCGCCTTGGCGACATCGACATCGGGATTGGCGCGGAAGGTTTCGGCGGCCGACCGGATCGCCTTTTCGTCGCGCGGGGTGAAGGCGCGCAGCGCGTGCTGGACGCGGTTGCCGAGTTGGCCCGCGATATCCTCGGGAATGTCGATGGGATTCTGGGTGATGAAATAGACCCCCACGCCCTTGGAGCGGATGAGGCGGACGACCTGTTCGACCTTGTCGAGCAGTGCTCTGGGCGCCTCGTCGAACAGCAGGTGCGCTTCGTCGAAGAAGAAGACGAGCTTGGGCTTGTCGGGATCGCCGACCTCGGGGAGCGTCTCGAACAGCTCGGACAGCAGCCATAGCAGGAAGGTCGAGTAGAGCTTCGGAGACGCCATGAGCTTGTCGGCGGCGAGGATGTTGACGACTCCTCTGCCCTGATCGTCGAGCTTGAAGAAATCCTCGATGTCGAGCGCGGGTTCGCCGAAGAACCGGTCGCCGCCCTGTGAACGGAGCTGGAGCAGCGAGCGCTGGATCGTACCGATGCTCTGCTTGGAGACATTGCCGTAGGTGGTGGTGAGCTCGTCGGCACGCTCGGCGCAGTGCGCGAGCATCGCCTGCAGATCGTCGAGATCGAGGAGCAGCATCCCGTCCTTGTCGGCGACGTGGAAGGCGATCGTCAGAACACCTTCCTGCACCGCGTTCAGATCCATCAGCCGCGACAGCAGCAGCGGCCCCATTTCAGAGATGGTGGTGCGGATCGGGTGGCCCTGTTCGCCGAACAGGTCCCAGAACTGGACGGGGTTGTCCTTGTACGCCCAGTCGGTATCGCCGAGCTCGGCGGCGCGCGCGAAAAAAGGCTCGTGGACCTTGGCGGTGGGCGATCCCGCCATGGCCATCCCCGACAGGTCACCCTTCACGTCCGCGACGAAAACGGGGACGCCGCTGCGCGAAAAACCCTCGGCGATGCCCTGGAGCGTGACGGTCTTGCCCGTGCCCGTCGCGCCCGCGATCAGGCCGTGACGGTTGGCGCGCCTGAAGTTGAGGATCTGGCGCTCGCCGCCGCCGGTCCCGATGAAGATCCCCGTATCGTCAGCCATATAAGCGCCTCCATATGCCCTGCCCTATTAGCGGCAGGGCATATGGGACGACAAGCGCCGACAATCGGGCGTTTTTCGCGTCAGCGGCTCTTGAGCTTCACGCCGACATAGCGCGAAACGCTCGAGCCACGCGGCTGGACGAGCAGCAGCACGGGCCGGTTGGCCGCCTGCGACGCACGCACCTGGACGTTAAGTTCCTCGGCTGTTGTCGTGGGGCGCTGGTTGGCCGAGAGGATGAGGTCGCCGCGCTGGATGCCCGAATTCGCGGCGTCGCTCGACGGATCGACCGCACCGACCACGACGCCGCGGACATCAGGCGCGAGACCCAGCTGGCGCTGGATCTGCGGGGTCAGCGCCTGAACCGCGAGACCGAGCGCGTCGCGCGTCGCCTGCGCGCCGGTGTCGGTATCGGGTTCGGTCGCTTCGCCGTCAGGACCCGCGAAATTGGCGGCGAGCTGTTCCTCGGGCGGGCGCTGGCCGACCGTGGCGGTGACCGTCATGCGCTTGCCGTTGCGATAGAGCTCGATCGGAATCCGCGTGCCCGGCTTGGTGTTTGCGACCAGGAAGGAGAGCGTGTTGTCGGGCGTCACCGAGGTGTTGTTCACCTTGGTGATGACGTCGCCCTGCTGGATGCCCGCCTTTGCCGCGCCCTCATTGGGCTCGACGCGCGCGATCAGCTCACCGACATTCTTGGGCAGGCCCAGCGAGGCAGCGATGTTCTCGTCGATCGGCTGGAGGCCGACGCCGAGATAGCCGCGCTGGACGCGCGCGCCCGCCTTGAGCGTATCGATGATCGGCTTGGCCTGTTCCGCGGGGATCGCGAAGCCGATGCCGACATTGCCGCCGGTGGGCGAGAAGATCGCCGAGTTGATGCCGATGACGTTGCCGTCGAGGTCGAACATCGGGCCACCCGAATTGCCGAAATTGATCGCGGCATCGGTCTGGATATAGCGGTCATAGGCGCCGCCCTGCCCGGTGTTGCGATGGATCGACGAGACGATGCCCGCGGTGACGGTGCCGCCAAGGCCGAAGGGATTGCCGATCGCGACCACCCAGTCGCCAACGCGCGTCTGCGTCGAATCGCCGAACTTCACGAAGGGCAGGTTGGTCGCGTTGATCTTGAGCAGCGCGAGGTCCGACGCGGGATCGCGGCCGATGAGCTTCGCCTCGTACTCCTTGCGGTCGGGCAGCGTCACCGTGATCGATTCCACGACCGCAGTGCGATTGCCCGGGGCAACGACATGGTTGTTGGTGACAACATAGCCGTCGGCCGAGATGATGAAGCCCGAGCCAAGCGACTGCGCCTCGCGCGTGATCGGGCGGCCGTTGTTGCTGCCACCGCCGAACTGGCCGAAGAAGTCCTGGAAGGGCGTGCCCGCGAACGGATTCTGGTTCTGGACCTGGACGGTCTGCTTGGTCGAGATGTTGACCACGGCGGGCGCGAGCCGCGCGGTCAGGTCGGCGAAACTCATCGGTGCGCCACGTGGCGCGGCGGCGAGCATCGCGCGCTCGTCATTCTGGGCGGTCTGGGCGCCGACAGGGGTATTGGTGCCCATCGTGATCGCCGCGCCGCCGACGAGCAGCGCGGTAGTGATGGCATATGCGTAGCGCACGTTCATAGTCCTCCGACTTTCCTCCGATTGGCGCGATATCCCAGCCTCGCGCGGTTTCCCGCGAGGCTGGAGGGCGCCGGATTAACGCAAATTGAATAGGCGATGTTCAACGCCGACCCTGAAACTCCTTGAGATAGGCATTGTCGGGCGAAAGGATGATCGACGACGAGCCTTCGGGCGACGAGCCGTCGGTACCGAAGGTGCGCTCATAGGACTGCATAGCGCGATAGAAGTCGTAAAAGTCGGGATCCTTGCCGAACGCCCCCGCATAGGTCTTCGCGGCATCGGCATCGGCCTGGGCGCGGATGATCTGCGCCTGCTTCAGCCCCTGCGCCTGGATGGTCAACGCCTCCTGCGCACGCGCGGTACGCATCCGCTCGAGCGCACTTTCAAGGGGTGCACCCTCGGGCAGGTCCGCGCGCTTGATGCGGACGTCGACGATCTCGGCGCCGTATTGGCGTGCGACGCGGTTGAGCCCTTCCTGGATATTGTCCATCACCTGCCCACGCTCGGCACTCAGCAGCGCGGCGAAGGGCCGCTTGCCGAGTTCGTTGCGCAGCGCGGAGCCGAGGACCGGTCGAAGCGCAGAGGCGACGTTCTCGGTATTCTGCGCGGTGATCACCATCCGCAGCGGATCAACGATGCGGAAGCGCGCAAAGGCATCGACCTGCAGCCGGAGCTGGTCGGTCGACAGCACCTGCTGGCGCTCCATCGGGATCGAAAGGATGCGCTTGTCGATCCACGTGATGTTCTCGATGAACGGAACCTTCGCGATCAGGCCCGCTTCGGAGCGGCCAAAGCTTTCCTTCGGGTCGTAGGGATTGATGATGCGCACGGGCTCGCCGAAGCGGAGCACGACGCCCTGACGCGTCTCCGGAACCACTGAGAAGGTGCTCGTGATCAGGATGAGCAAGGCAATGGCAAACAACGCTGTCTGGATCGGATAGCGGCCGATGCGTTCGATCAGGCTCATTGTCCTGCCTCCACCGTCGTCGCGGTCCGCGCGCGCTTCTTGATCTCGGGCAGCGGCAGATAGGGCGTGACCCCGGGCGCCTCGATCACGGTCTTGTCCACCTTGGAGAGAACCTTTTCCATCGTTTCGTAATACATGCGACGGCGTGTCACCTCGGGCGAGAGCCGGTACTGTTCATAGACCTTGTCGAACGCGGCGGCCTCGCCCTGTGCGCGCGCGGTGATTTGCTGCGCATAGGCGCGCGCGCCGTTGAGGTTGGACTCAACCTCCTGCTGCGCCGAAGTCACGCGCTTGAACGCCTCGTTGACCGCACCTGGCGGATCGGCCTGGCTGATCGAGATGCCCTGGATCTGCACGCCCGCCTTATAATCGTCGAGGATGCGCTGCATCGCCAACTGCACCTGCTGTTCCATCGCGGTACGGCCGGGGCCGATCGCCTCGATCAGCGTGAAGTTGGCGACCACCGCACGCATCGCGCTTTCGGCCACCTCCGAAATCGTCTGCTCGGGCTCGGCCAGCTGGAAGAGATATTGCTCCGCGGCGCCGGGCTTGATGTTCCAGCGCACGGTATAGGCGAGGTCGATCAGATTCTGGTCGCCGGTCAGCACCAGATTGTCCTGGTTGCCGCTCGCCTGCCCGATCTGGATCGTGCGGATCGCCTGGATATCGAGTTTTTCGACGCGCTCGATCGGCGCGGGCAGCGAGAAGCCGACGCCGGGCGGCAGCGTACGCGAATATTTGCCGAACTGGGTGATGACGCCCGCCTGTTCGGGGCCGATCCGGTGGACGCTCGTGAGCGCGATCCACACCAGGATGAAGGCAAGCACGATATAGGGCCAGACGGGTTTCCCGCCGGGGCGCGAGAAGCCGCCTCCGCCGCCGAAGAGCTCGCGCAGCTTGGCCGCGATCTGGTCCGCCGCCGACGGCCCCGGGCCGCCGCGATTCCCGCGCGGGCGCCCGCCTTCGGGGGGCCTGCTCCACGGGCTGGGCGGACGATCGCCGCCGCCCGAACCGCCGCCAGAGCCCTTGCCGCCGCCCCATGGGCCGCCGCCACCTTCATTCAGCATTGCGTTCAGCGACGCAAACCACCCCAAATTTTTGTTCATGACGCCCATTATAAGAAGCGCTTTCCGGAAAAACAGTGGCATTGCCCGAAACTCTGCCTATTTGGCGCACATGACCGATACCGACCGCCTTTTGGCCGCCATCGCTCCCATCTCCGCAAACCGCGCTGCCGCTCCCCGACTGAGCGAAGGCCGCGCCAGCCTGATCCTCGACGTGACCGGGCTTTCGGGCGAGGAGCGACTGCAAATGGAGGGCGATATCAAGGCCGCATTGCTCGCGCTGCCCGAGGTGAGCGAGGTCCGCATCGCAATGACGAGCGAGAAGAAGGACCGCCGCCTGATCGTCGTCGGCAGCGGCAAGGGCGGCGTCGGCAAGTCGACCGTCGCGGCCAATCTGGCGATCGCACTCAAGGCGGCAGGTATCAAGGTTGGACTGATCGATGCCGATATCTATGGCCCCTCACAGCCGCGGCTGATGGGGACCGAGGGAGAGCGGCCGCACGCCGAGGACCAGAAACTGATCCCCATCGACAGCCGCTATGGCATCCCGATGCTGTCACTGGGCCATCTCGTGAAGCCGGGACAGGCGATCGCGTGGCGCGGGCCGATGGCGGGCAATGCGCTCGGCCAGTTGATCGACGCGCACTGGGGCGATGCCGAGGTCCTGATCGCCGATCTGCCCCCCGGCACGGGCGATGTCCAGCTTTCGATGATCCAGAAGCACAAGCCCGCGGGCGCGCTGATCGTCTCGACCCCGCAGGATCTGGCGCTGCTCGACGCGACGCGCGCGATTGACCTGTTCAACCAGGCGGGCGTCCCGATCATCGGCCTGGTCGAGAACATGGCGGGCTATCAATGCCCGCATTGCGGCGAGGTCTCCGACCCTTTCGGCACCGGCGGCGCCGAGGCGGCCGCGGGCAGCATGGGCTATCCCTTCCTCGGCCGCATCCCGCTCGACATCGCGATCCGCAAGGCGTCGGACGCTGGCACACCACCCGCGGCGGGTGACGGCGCCGAGGGTGCCGCCTTCCACGCGATTGCCGCGCGGCTTCAGACTTGGTTGAACCAACCGGCGACCTGACCATTTAGGGCATGTGCCACGAAGGAGAGACACATGCGCCTGACTCGTGACGAAGATATCGCCCAGTTGCTGCGTGAGACGCGCACCATCGCGCTCGTCGGCGCTTCGGACCGGCCAGACCGGCCGAGCAACCGGGTGATGGCGTTCCTGCAAAGCCGGGGTTACCGCGTCATCCCGGTCAATCCGCAGATCACGGGCGAGCATGTCCACGGCGAATTCGTCTGGCGCGACCTGTCGCAGCTCGGCGATCCGATCGACATGGTCGACATCTTCCGCCGCCCGGAGGCGGCCGGCGAGGCGGTCGATCAGGCGATCGCCGCGGGTGCCAAGGCGGTCTGGATGCAGCTTGGCGTGATTAACGAGGCCGCCGCCGCGCGCGCCGAGGCGGCGGGGCTGAAGGTGGTGATGGACCGCTGCCCCGCGATCGAGATCCCCCGGCTCGGGTTGGAGCCGATCGAGGCGTAACGCTGACCAGAGCCTGATCGTTTGAGGTGGAAGCGCTTCGCGCTTCCGCCGAAAGCGTGAATCAGGCTCTATTCAAAGAGTTGAGACCTTGATTCACGCTTCAGGCTGATTCAGCCTGAACCGATCAAGGTCTAGAGCCAGTGCGTCCGCTTGAACCGGATATAGAGCGCCGAACAGAGGAACAGCATCACGCCGACCACGACGAAATAGCCGTATTGCGTCCTGAGCTCGGGCATGTTGTCGAAGTTCATTCCGTAGATACCCGCGAGAGCGGTCGGCACCGCAAGGATCGCCGCCCAGGCCGCGAGCTGGCGCGTGCTTTTGCCCTGCCGCTGCTGTTCGAGAAGATTGCTGACCTCGAATACCGACGTCAGGACTTCACGCAGGCTGCCCACCATCGTCTCGACGCGGCGGACATGATCGAGCACGTCGCGGAAATAGGGCCGCACCTCGAGATCGAGGCAGGGCAGATCGAGATTGGCGAGCTTGCTGCACACTTCGGACATCGGCCCGATCACCCGCTGGAACCGGATCAGTTCGCGGCGCAACGTGAAAATGCGCTTCACGTCGTCGCGATCGAGAAATGCGTCGAGCGCGCGCTGCTCCATTTCGAGAACCTCCTCCTCGATCGCCTCGACGATCGGCAGATAGCCGTCGACGATGAAGTCGAGGATCGCGTGGAGCACATAGTCGACGCCGTGGGTCAGCAGCGCCGGCGCCGCCTCGAGTTGGCGGCGTAACTCGGTATGCGCACGCGCTGAACCGTGCCGCACGGTGATGACATGATCCCTGCTGAGAAAGATGGCGGTCTCGCCATAGGCGATATGTTCGCCCTCGAGATGCGCGGTCCGTGCCACGACGAAAAGCTGGCCGTCATAGACATCGACCTTGGGAAGCTGATGCGCCTTGAGCGCATCCTCGACTGCAAGCGGATGCAGGTCGTAATTCTCCTGCAGCACGCGCAGTTCCTGCTCATCTGGCTCGACCAGCCCGATCCAGACGAACTCGCCCCGGTTCGACGAACAATCAACGCGGTGATCGAGCGAGACGGGTCCGACCCGCTGGCCATTGCGATAGAGATAGGCAGCAACGACGCTCATCGAACCCTCACGCGAAATGATTCGGCCGGGGTAACAGATGCGTCGAGCGAGCGGAACGGGGCGAACGGCACGACCGGCGCGCTATACGATCTCGACCTCGAGCGGCGTCAGCCCCTCGACCCGCGCTTCGAGCCGGTTGCCGCGCACGACCGCCCCCACGCCCGCGGGGGTGCCCGTGAAGATCAGGTCGCCCGGCATCAGCCGGATATAGGTCGAAAGCTCGGCGATGATCGCGGGGACGTTCCACAGCATCTCCGATGTTCGGCCGCTCTGACGCATCGCGCCATCGACCAAGAGACTGATCGCGGCATCACTCAGGTCGCCCGCGTCGGCTGAGGGAGTGATCGCGCCGACGGGCGCGGCGGCATCGAAGCTCTTGCCCATGTCCCAGGGGCGGCGCTTATCCTTGGCGGCGCCCTGCAGGTCGCGCCGCGTCATGTCGAGTCCTACGGCATAGCCGAAGACGTGGCGCAGCGCGTCCTCTTCGGCGATGTCGGCGCCGCCCAGTTCGAGTGCCACGACCAGCTCTACCTCATGGTGCAGGTCGTGCGTCCGCGGCGGATAGGGCAGTTTGCCCGGCGTCGTCGGCAGGCAGCTGGCGGGCTTGATGAAGAAAAAGGGCGGTTCGGCCACCGCGTCGCCCATTTCCTTCGCGTGCTCGGCATAGTTGCGCCCGACGCAGAAGATGCGCCCCACCGGAAAGCGGCCACCGCCGACGATCGGGAGCACGGGCTGGACGGGCGGTTCGATGGCCATGATTCTCTCTTCGCCGGGTTGTGACGCGCTACGCCTTACGCAGCGCGTCGGCCCGAGGCCAGCCCGTCATTCAGTCGAGCCCCCTGATCGCCGTGCTCTGGTCGACGGCGCTGTCCGCCTCGAAGCTGGCGACCGGATAGGCGCAATAGTCCGCGGCGTAATAGGCGCTCGGCCGGTGGTTGCCCGACTCGCCAAGCCCGCCAAAGGGCATGTTGGAGGCAGCGCCTGTGGTCGGCCGGTTGCGGTTGATGACGCCCGCGCGCGCGCGGCTCAGGAATTTCTGCCACAGTGCATCCTCGTCGCTGATGAGCCCGGCCGACAGTCCGAAGGCGGTGTTGTTCGCAGCCTGAACCGCCGCGTCGAAATCGGCGACGCGCGTTACCTGCAGGATCGGCGCGAAGATCTCGGCATCGGGCGTATCGACGCCTGTGACGTCGAGCATCGCGGGGGTGACGAAGGCGGGCGAACGATCGAGGATCCTGAAGGGCAGCACGGTCTTCGCACCCCGCCCCTCGAGTGCTTTCACCGCCTCAAGCGCATGCGCGGCGGGCGCGTTGGCGATGAGCGGGCCCATGAAGGGCTCCTGATTGTCGTTCCACGCGCCGATGCGCAGCCGCTGTGCCATCGCCGCGGTCGCTTCGATCACCGCATCGCCATGCGCGCCCTTGGGGACGATAAGGCGACGCGCGCACGAGCAGCGCTGGCCCGTGGTGATGAAGGCCGACTGGACGATGATCGACGCGGTCGCCTGCGGATCGCCGTCCCACGCGATGAGCGGGTTGTTGCCCCCCAGCTCGAGCGCGAGGATGACGTGTGGCTTGTCCGCAAAGAAGCGCCGGAAATAGGTGCCCGCCGCGGCCGATCCGGTGAAGAGCAGCCCGTCGATATCGCCCGCGATCAGCGCCTGCCCCGTGTCGCGTCCACCCTGGACGAGGTTGAAGACGCCCGCGGGAAGCCCCGCCGCGGCCCAGGCCTCGGCCATCAGCTGACCGGTATGCGGGGTGAGCTCGGAGGGCTTGAAGACGACGGTGTCGCCCGCGATCAGCGCGGGAACGATATGGCCGTTGGGCAGGTGCCCGGGGAAGTTGTACGGACCGAGCACCACCATCACGCCATGCGGCCGGTGGCGCAGCACCGCGCGGCCGAAATCCATTGCCGCCTCGCGCGTGCCGGTGCGCTCGGAATAAGCGGCGATCGAGACGCCGACCTTGGCGATCATCGATCCGATCTCTGCGGTGGTTTCCCACAGGGCCTTGCCCGTCTCGCGCGAAATCGCCTCGGCAAAGGCAGGCTTGCGGCGCTCAAGCTGCTCGGCGAAGCGCTTCACCACGGCGATGCGCTCATCGAGCGGTGTTTCCGCCCAGCCCGGAAAAGCCGCGCGCGCGGCGGCAATCGCGGCGGCGCAGTCCTCGATCGTCGCGGCACGGCCATGCCAGACCTGATCGCCCGTCGCGGGATCGAGCGAGGCGAAGGGCTCGCCGCGGCCGCCATTCCAGTGCCCGTTGATGTAGAGGTCGGTCATTGGTTCACCCTTATCGCGCGGTTATCGATCACCGGGACATCGGCGCGGATCGCCCGGAAGCTGGCAATTGTGATGATGGAAAGCAAGGCCGGCGCGACAGCCCCGGCCTCGCGAAGAGCATCAGGCCGCGTTGGCAAGCGTCGCGCGGACCGCGGCGCAGGTCGCCTCGAAGCGGACCAGCGCTTCGCGGGCGTCCTCGAGGGGCATGTTGAGCGGCGGCAGCAGGCGCACGCAGTTTTCACCGCCACCCGCCACGAGCAGCTTCTGGTCGCGCGCAGCGGCCATGAACTCGCGGTTGTTTGTGACCATCTTGACGCCGATCAGCAGGCCCTTGCCACGCACATCGACGATGATGTCGCTGTAACGCGCGGCGATGTCGCGCAGCCCTGCGGACAGCACCTCGGCGACCTTCGCGGCATGGGCGAGCGTCTCGGGGCGCGCGATCTCGTCGAATGCGGCGATGCCGACGGCCATGGCGAGCGGATTGCCGCCGAAGGTCGAGCCATGCGCGCCGAAGGTCATCCCCTTGGCGGCCTCGGCGGTCGCGAGGCAGGCGCCGACGGGGAAGCCGCCGCCCAAGGCTTTCGCGACCGCCATGATGTCGGGCTCGGCGCCCGGAAACCACTGGTGCGCGAACAGCTTGCCCGTGCGGCCCATGCCCGACTGGACCTCGTCATAGATGAGGAGGACGCCCGCCTCGGTGCAGCGGCGGCGCACCTCGAGCAGCCATTCGCCCGAAAGCGCGCGCGCGCCGCCCTCGCCCTGGACGGGCTCGACGATGAGCGCCGCGGCCGTGGGGCGTGCGATCGCCTCGGCAATTGCGTCCATGTCGTCGACGCTCAGCTGGGTGAAGCCAGGCAGGCGCGGGCCAAAGCCGTCGAGATAGGTCGCGTTGCCCGAGGCGTTGACCGCTGCATAGGTGCGGCCGTGGAACGAGCCGCCAAAGCCGATCACGTCGATGCGCTCGGGCTGGCCATTGGCGGCGTGATATTTGCGCGCGGTCTTGAGCGCGCACTCGATCGCCTCCGAGCCCGAATTGCCGAAGAAGACGACATCGGCGAAGCTGTTGGCGGTCAGCCGCTCGGCGAGCTCTTCCTGACCGGGGATGCGGAAGATGTTGGACAGGTGCCAGATCTTGCCCGCCTGCTCGGTAAGCGCGGCGACGAGCCTGGGGTTGGCGTGGCCGAGACCGTTGGTCGCGATACCCGCGACGCAATCGAGCCAGGCTTCGCCGTCCTGCGTGTAGAGCCACGGGCCCACGCCACGTTCGAACACCACGGGTGCGCGGTTATAGACCGCCATGATCCTGTCCGACATTCTCTCTATTCTTCCTCTGTACTGATTGATCCGAAATCGACGCGGCCGAGCGCATGCGGCGCGACCAGATGCTGGATGTCCCCCGCCATGCGGCGGACCGGCTCGGGGACGAAGCGCGCATAGTGACGGATGTTGCGGGGGCCGATGCCATGCTCGGCGCTGAAGCTGCCGCCGAACTGCTCGACGACCTTGGCGAAGACATGATCGTGCACCGCCGCCGTCACTCCAAGGTCGAGCGGCCCATTGGCGCGCGGCCAGACCATGTTGAAGTGCAGGCCGCCGTCGCCCACATGCCCGAAATCATGGACGCTCAGTCCGGGCCAGCGTGCTCCGATCTCGGCCAGCGCCTCGGCGCGGAAGCGCATGACGTCGCCGCGGCGCAGCGCAATGTCGCACGCGACGACCTGCCCCGAGGCGCGCAGGCCTTCGGGGATCGCGTGGCGGATCGCCCAGAGCGCGTCGCGGCGATCGATCGCGATGTCGATGATCGGCGAGTCGGCGCGCTCCATGATCCCGGCCAGCGCCTCGCCCAGCGCATTTTCGAGCGCATCCTCGTCAAGCACCGGACCGCTCGACAGCTCGACCAGCACGGCATAGGGCGGCAGCGCCCCCGGAAAGGGATTTCTGAGCCGCGCGACATGCGCGAAGGCCGCATCGAGCGCGGGGGCAGACATGCCCTCGAACGCGGTGATCAGTGTGCCGAAGCGCGCCTCAAGCAGTGCGAGCAGTTCAAGTGCCGCGTCGGGGCGTCGGAGTGCTACGAGCGCGGTGACCTGCGCGGTCGGCCGGGGCTGGAGCGCAAGCGTCGCGCGCGTGATCACGCCGAGCGATCCCGACGCGCCGGTGAAGAGCTGCTTGAGATCGAGCCCGACATTGTTCTTCCATAGCGCGCCGCCGAGCTCGAGCACCGTGCCTTCGCCATCGGCAAGCACGACCTGAAGTCCGAGCAGATTGCGGCGCACATCGCCATAACGCAGGAAGCGCGCGCCGCCGGTATTGGCGCCGATCATCCCGCCCACCGACGGATCGGCGCCGAGATCGATCGGGAAGAACAATCCATGCTCCGCCGCCGCATCGTTGACCGTCGAGAGCAGCACGCCCGCATCGGTCGTGACGGTGCGGTTGACCGCGTCGATCTCGGGCGGGCGCGCAAGCCTTTCGAGGCTGAGGATCAGCGTATCGCCGCGATCGTCGGCGACACCCGCGCCTACCAGTCCCGTGCGCGCACCCTGCGGCACGACCATCACGCCATGTTCGGCGGCGAGGTGCAGGATCGCGGAAACCTGTTGCGTGCTCGCGGGCCGCAGCACCGCCAGTGCGCGGCCCGTCGGCTGGCGGCCATCCACTTCATAGCGCGCGACATCGGCACGATCGGCGAGAACATGCGCCGCACCGATCGCCTCGGCCAGCGCCATGAGCAGATTACTCATGCGGCCTTGGTCATCGCGAAGATGCCCTGCGCATTGCTACTGTCGAAGCCGAGGTCGAGCCTGCCCGTCGATGGATCCATGTCGCGCGTGATGAATTCGTAGAAGGAACCGGGAACGCTGAGCGTCACCATCGCGCCGTCGCGGTCGACAAAGCTGCGTTCGACCTGATCGGCGCGGAAGGCGGTCTGGCGCACGCGGCCGCTCGCCGACACCTCGACCGCGTCCTTCATCGGCCGGCCGAGCGCACGCTGCGCCTCGGCGAGCGCCTCGACATCGGCGACGCGATCGGTCGCGTGGTTGAAGGCATTGCCCTCGGTCGCGATCCACGCGGCCTCGGACGAGTGCGCGAGCAGCGCCTCGTAATCGGCGAGCGTGGGCGTGTCGTGATGGCAGCCAAAGGCCGCGACGATCTCGGGCAACGCCGCCTCGGCCAACGCAAAGGGCACGGCCGCCGCGGCATCGAACTGCGCCAGTGCCGCCTTCGCCTTCTCGCCCAGCGGATCGCGCGCTTTGCCGAAAACGCGGCGCGCGACGGCCTCGAATTCGGGTCCGAACCGCTCGACATGCAGCTCGCTCACGAAGAACTGGGGAATGCTCTCGGGCGCATCGAGATGACACCAGGCGCGGCCGGTCATCCCCAGTCGGGGCAGCGGGTAGACATTGGCGACGCTGTAGCCGAGCGGTTTGAGGATGCGCGCAAAGGCTTCCTCACCCGCGGGCAGCGCGCCGGTGGGGCCGTCGGCGAAGCGGATCGTGCGCAGCGCGCCATGATCGAAGAACACCCTGCCCCCGCCCGCGGTCACATCTGCGACATAGGCCGCACCCGTGGGAACCCGCCGCAGCAGATCGTCGAACAGCACCACGTTCAGCGCCATCGCGAAGCTCGCGCGCGAAACGATCGCCGCGCCGGCGCTGTCGAGCGCCGGATCGAGCTCGAGCTTGGCGATCGCCGCCTGCGCCGCGTCGATGCCGAGCACCGAGGCCGCCAGTTTCAGGATCACGCTTTCATTCGAACTCGTCATATACGCCTCCACGGGATATGACGATCCCTGCACCACCGCGTGCAGGGCACAAAACGACAAAGCCGCATGTTTATATGAGCATTTGGAATGAGTGACGCATCAAGACGGCTCTTGCCGCCGATGGCCGCGCTGCACTGTTTCGCGGCTGCGGCGCGGCATGGCAGCTTTTCGCGCGCAGGCGAGGAAGTCGGGCTGACGCAGAGTGCGGTCAGCCGACAGATCGCGCATCTGGAAGACTGGTTGCAGACATCGCTGTTCGAGCGCAGGGGCCGGCGCGTTTCCCTGAGCGCCGAGGGCCGCGACTATGCGGATGCGATCATGCCCGCGCTTGAGCGGATTCGCCGCGCCACCGCGCGCGCGCTCGAACGCCGGCCCGAGCGCGAACTGTCGATCGCGACCCTGCCCAGTTTCGGGATGCGCTGGCTCGCGCCGCGCCTGCCGCGCCTGACCGAGCGCCATCCCGGGCTGATCGTCAACTTCCTCGCACGATCGGACGAGTTCGACTTCGCCGATGAACATTTCGACGCGGCGATCCATTTCGGCCTGCCCGACTGGCCGCGCGTCGAGCACGACCTGCTGTTTCGCGAGGAGGCGATCCCTGTCACCGCGCCCGCGCTGCTCGCCGAACACGCGATCGAGACCCCCGCCGACCTCGCGCGGCTGCCGCTGCTCGTCCAGTCATCGCGCCGCAATGCCTGGGCGCAATGGTTCGAACGCGCAGGAGTCGCCGCGGCGACGCCTGCGGTGGGGCCGAGCTTCGAGCATTTCCTGATGCTCGCCCAGGCGGCGGCGGCGGGCGCGGGTGTTGCGCTGATCCCGAGCTTCCTGATCGAGCCCGAGCTGAAATCAGGCGCGCTCGCCTGCCCCTTTGCGCTGCCGATCTCGGGGGAGCAGGCCTATTATCTGGTCTATCCCCCCGACCGCATCGCCAATCCGATGTTCCGGCATTTCAGGGACTGGGTCGTGGATGAGGCGACCGGATCGGACGGGGGCCGCGAGGGTGACGACGCTCAGAAGGCTTCGCCGACGCTGAAATAGAGCGCGTTCGAATCCTTGCCCACGGCATAATCGAGCCGCAGGTTGATGCCCGCCGATTTGGAGGCGCGGTAACGCAGGCCGAACCCGACCGCGGGCAATATCTTGCTATCGCCAAGATCGCCGATATTGGGGGCGATCCCGCCAACGCCGCCGAAAAACACCGCGCCGAACTTGCCGAACAGGTGCTGGCGCAGCTCGACCTGCGTCGCCCAGGAGGCGCGGTCGCGATAACGCCCCATTTCATAGCCCCGAAGGTCGTTTCCCTGCCCATACAGGCACAGATCGTAGAACGGGCCACCCGTGGACACGCCGCAGACCGCGCCATGAACAGCGAGCACCTGTCCTTCGTTGACGGGCAGATAGGCGCTCGCCTTGACCTGCACCTTCTCGTGCGAGAAGTCGCTGCCCAGATCCCTGATGTTGAACATCGCCAGCGCGGTCCCATAGACGCCCTTTTGCGGATTCAGCTGATTGTCGCGGCTGTCATAGGTGACGATCGGCCCGATGGCCGAAAGCTTGCTGTCAAATTCCCTCACCGGAATCTCGATTTCCGGAAAACGCGGATTGTCGCGCCGGACGCTCGAGCTGAGGTCCAGATACTGGTAGCGCGCACCGAGATAGACATTGGGCGCGATGCGATATTGGCCCTGCAGCAGCGCCAGATAGCCCTTGTCGTTGATCTCGATCGAGACGTCGCGATCGCCCGCATTGGGCCCGACGCCGAAAAATTCGACATTGACGTCGGCATAGCCGCCCAACGCGAGCACGCGTATGCGGTCCTTCGCCAGCGCCATGCTGTGGAACGCCGCCACACCCCAGCTCTTGTTGCTGGTGTACATGGCGCCGACCCCCGAAATCCAGGGATCCTTCGACTGGTTGGGGTTGTAAAAGAGGATGCCCGCCAGCGTGATCCCCGATCCCAATGTCGGGCTGGATTGCGGGATCGGGACGATCAGCAGGTCCGTCTTCTTGGCGCGCTCCTTGTCGGCCTCCACGCCCGCATCCGCAAGCTGCTGCGCATCGTCGGTCATTTCGACAACCGGCCGATCGGGAGCCGCAGACGCCTGCTGTCCCAGCGAGAGCAGTACGCCCAGCATCGCGCCGGTGCAGGCCGATTTCTTCGTCAAGCGGCAGGCGAGCATTGGACGGCCCTCCTCATCACCGAGACGTTAAGTGGCCGAGCACACGCCTGATATCAGTGAAAGTCTGGAGGGGGTGCCCTGATTTCCCCCAGAGCATGCGATATCCGGCGAACCGAACGGTGCGTACCGGCCGGCAGCGCCGCTCCGGACGACTCGGATGCACCCGACAAAGAAGCCATTGGCGGCGGGGGAGGAAGTCGCCAATGGCTTAGGGGAGAAGACTGCTGCGGGCCCAATAGTAGCTGTCGGACTCGATGCCGCCAATCGGGACAAACCCCATTTGCAACAATGTCAATTGTAGCCAGCACGATATCCGAAGTATCGGCGTGCAACCCGCGAGTCGCGCAGGCACGGATTTTCCAGTGTTATAGCAAGATCACATGACGATATTGCGACCTTATACTCGACGCACTGTCGGGGAAACGTCGCAGACCAGCATATCCGTTTGCGCCGACCCTTACGGATAAATTCCGATTGCCTCTGGTTTAGTACCTAGTGCATAATGCCGATATCCACCAAGCATTCAGGGCAGGTTCAAAAAAGAAAATTCTGCTGCGGCATCGGGTCCTGTCGCGGAATTGCTGAGCCATCATGCGGAAGGCACGCGGGGGCCTTCTCCGAATGCGGTCCGGCATTGTTGTCCAGGCTAACCGTGGAGTTGGCGATGTCGGATGTGGCCCATCAAAAGTTCCCGCAGAGCAGTTCCTGTTCCAGCGTGTCGTCTCACCCGATAACGCTGTCGCTGCCGCCGATTTTGGCCGGTTCCGGTCCTGAGGCGGGGCCGGCGACAATGGATGGCGCGTGGATAGCGCGGTCGCTGCAGGCGACGATCGACGCCATGCCGGGCGAGACCGCGGTGGTCGACGGCGGCATGCACATCGTCGCGGTAAATCAGGCCTGGCGAACGCTTGGGCTGCCAGGCCATGACGATGCGCATATTGAGCGCGGCATCGGCCCCAACTATGTAACGCTTTGCACGGGCGATAATCCGCAAAGTCGCGACGCCCGCTATATCCGGCTGGGCCTGCGACGCCTGCAGCTGGGGCTGATCCAGCAGTTTGTTCATAATCATTCGGTCGTCATCAACCGCATGCCGCGGCATTTTCTGGTGCATACCGCGCGTCTGCAGCGGGACGAAAATCTGTTCCTCGCCTGTTATACCGACATTACCGACAATCAGCGGCGCCGCGCCGAACGGCGCGAGCATAGCGTTTCGCTGCTCCTCGCCGAGCAGAACGAGCGCAGGCGTATCGCGCGCGAACTGCACGACGAAACCGCCCAGCAACTTGCGCTGATGCAGTTCGGCCTGGCCGCGCTCAAGACTTCCGCGGGCGGCCCTCAGGCGGAGTCGGCCTGTGCGCGTATCGAGCAGGCCCTGGGCGCGGTGCAGCATCAGCTGAGGACACTGAGCTACGTGCTGCATCCCCCCGAACTGCAGGGCATCGGCATCGTCAAGGCGCTGGCCAGTTTCGTACGGGGCTTCGCACGCCGCGCCGATCTGGTGGCAGAGTTCATCAATGATGCCGGCGCCTTGCGGGTGTCGAGCGACGTCGAGGTGGCGCTGTACCGCGTGGCACAGGAGGCGCTTGCCAATATCCAGAAGCACGCCGTCGCATCGCACGTCACCGTCCGTCTCGACAGGGAGGCGGGCGATCTGGTGCTCGAGATCGCGGACAACGGTATCGGCATCACCGACAGCTTGCTGCGAAGCGGCGGTGCGAATGGACTGGGCGTCGGGTTGATCGGCATGCGCGAGCGGCTCGAAGCTATCGCGGGGCGGTTCGAGATTTCCCGGCTGCCGCTCGGGACGATGGTAACGGCGCGCGTGCCCTATCGAGCGGTTCGCGCCGCCTGACCCCCCGGATCAGGGCTGGACGATGCTGTTGCGCACCGCGTAGCGGACCAGTTCCGCGGTCGTCTTGAGCTTGAGCTTGTGCATCGTCGCGGCGCGATGCGTTTCGACGGTCTTGACGCTGATCGCGAGGATGTGCGCGATCTCCTTGTTGATCTTGCCCTCGGCGATGAGTTGCACGACCTCGCGCTCGCGCGGGGTGAGCACCGCGGCGTTCTGGGCAGTGTCCTCGTTCTCCAGAAAATGGTCGAGCAGCGTCTGCGAAATCGCGCCCGAGAAATAGGGTTTGCGGTTCGCGAGCGCCTCGACCGCGGCGATCAGATGCTGCCCCGAGTCGGATTTGAGAACATAACCGCGCGCCCCCGCGCGCAGCACATCGGCAAGAATGTCCTCGCGATCGTGCATCGTGTAGATCAGCACTTCTACCTGCGGCAGCTCGCGCTTGAGCGCACGCGTCAGATCGAGGCCGTTCATTAGCGGCAGCGAATAGTCGATGATCGCGATATCGGGCTGGGTCTGGATCGCAAGTTCGAGCGCCATGTGCCCGTCCGACGCCTCTGCGACGACTCGCCATTCGCTGTGAGCCTCGAGAAAGCTGCGCACCCCCTGCCGCATCGCGTCATGATCGTCAGCTATCAATATCCTGCGCAGCGGATTTCCCATCATCTCGCCTTCAGAATGTCCGGGCCCGGCAGCCCGATCGCGCCGCGACACTGCCGCGGTACGCCGCGCTACGAAATCATGGCCCATCATTGCCGCCCTGCGGCGATGCGCAATCGGGGAATACCCGTGGATCGGCGCGAAAACCACCGTGCCGCGCACCATTGGCCACCGACATCCGTTTCCGCCTCAGCAGAATGCCCGATTGCGGACACGATGACGCGATGCAAGCTGGCTGCGGAAGGAGACCGGTTGCCATGGAAGAAACGCTCAAGGTCATTGCGTCCTATTCGGCCCTCATGCTTGAGCTGACGGTGGTGATCATCGTCGCCTATGGCGCAGCCGAAGCGCTTTTCCGCGTCCTCATCCGTCTGGCGACGCAGCGGCCCGCGACCTGGTCGCGCCGCGCGGTCTGGCTGCGCTTTGCGACGTGGATCCTGCTGGCGCTCGAATTCGCGCTGGGCGCCGACATCATCCGCACCGCCGTGGCGCCGACCTGGGACGATATCGGAAAGCTGGCCGCAATCGCTACAATCCGGACGGGACTGAGCTTCTTCCTCGAGCGCGACATCGAGGAATTCGACCCCGAAGCGGCGTCGGGCGGCAACACTTAGCGCGCCGCCGCCCATGGGGAATCTTGTCGGGGTTTCTCGGTGAGAATCCGGATAGCATCCGCCGCCAGTTGGTTCAGTGTACGAGTCCGAAAACGGGGTGACGCTGGAGGATTTCATGCGAAGAACCACAGGTTGTGCGGCCTGCGCCGCGTTGGCGATCACGCTTCTGCCTTCAGGACTGATGGCGCAGGCCGCCCCAGCCCCCGCCACAGCTGCAGCGACAACCGACAAGGCGGCGCCCGAGCGTGATCCGGCGGCCATCGCCGCGCTCGAACGCATGGGCGCGTCGCTGCGCAAGCTCACCAGTTTCGAGGTTTCCGGCGATGCGACGACCGAGGAAGTGCTGACGACGGGACAGAAGATCCAATATTCGGGAACGATCGAGATCAAGGCACGCCGGCCCGATCGCCTGCGCGTCGACTCGCACTCGGATCGCAAGTCGCGCAACATCTATTATGACGGCAAGAGCGTCACGGTCTTCGCACCCAATCTCGGCTTTTACGGTTCGGTGCCGGCGCCGGCGACGATTCGTGAGATGCTGACCCAGGCTCAGGCAAAGCACGGGATCGAATTCCCGCTCGCCGACCTGTTCGATCTGGGGCAGGACCCCGCGCTGACCGCGCGCATCACGTCCGCATTCCATGCGGGTGCCGAGCATATCGGCGGCGTGCTGTGTGACCAGTATGCGATGCGGCAGCCCAACGTAGACTGGCAGATCTGGATCAGTCAGGGCGAGCAGGCGCTCCCGTACAAGATGGTTATCACCAGCACCGATGACCCCAGCATGCCGCAATATGTCGCGGTGATGAAATGGAACCCGGCAGCTGCCTTGACGGACGCCGACTTCACGTTCCAGCCGCCGGAGAAGGCGAAAAAAATCACCATCGGGACGATCAATCCGAATTGAGGACAGGACGATGATCAGCAAATCAGCAAGCTCGATATTGGGCCTCGCGACCTGCCTGGCCATATCGGTGACACCGATTTCCGCGTCAGCCGCGGAAATCGAGGCCCCTCCGCCGATCAACCAGTCAATCGCGGGCTCTGACGCAGATGCCGCCTGGGCCTTTCAGCGGCGCGGCGGCGGCGGAGGTGCCAAATCCCGGCCCAGCGGCGGCGGTGGCCAGCGTGCCCGGCCCAGCGGCGGCAGTGCGCAAGCGCGGCCGGCGACCCGGCCTTCGGGAAGTGCAAGTCGCCCGGCAACCCGTCCGGGCGCGGGCGGCGGCGGGCAGCAGCAACAGGTCCGGCGCAACGCCAACGCCAATATCAATCACAACGCCAATGTGAACCAGAACATCAACCGCAACACCAACATCAACCGCGACGTCAACGTGAATGTCGACCATGATTATCACGGCTGGGGCGACGACTGGGACTATCACCCCGTAGCGAGGGCAGCGGCGGTGACGACCGCGGCGGTGGTGACGGCGGCGGCAATTGGCTCGATGACGCGGACGCTTCCGCCGAGTTGCGGGACCGTCATCGTCAACGGCTTCAGCTACTATCAATGCGGAAGCACATGGTATCAGCCGCAGTATTCGGGGACGACGGTGCAGTACGTCGTCATCAATCCGCCGCAATGAGGTTCGGGGCGGCCGCGGCTCCCAAGGCGGCCCCCCACACCTCAAGCCTGGACGATGTTGTTCCTGACCGCATAGCGCACCAGTTCCGCCGTCGTTCTGAGCTTGAGCTTGCTCATCGATGCCGCACGATGCGTTTCGACGGTCTTGACGCTGATGCTGAGGATGTTGCCGATCTCCTTGTTGATCCGCCCCTCGGCGATCAGCTGGACGACCTCGCGCTCGCGGTGCGTGAGCGTCGTGCCGTCGATATCTCCCTTCGAATCCAGAAAACTGCTGAGCAGCGTTTCCGAGATCGCGCCCGAAAAATAGGGCCTGCGGATGGCGAGCGCGTCGACCGCGGCGAGCAGGTGCCGCCCCGCATCGGACTTCAGCACATAGCCGCGCGCGCCCGCGCGCAGCGCCTCGACGACCATGTCCTCGCGGTCATGCATCGTATAGAGGAGTATCTCGAGCCGTGGCAGTTCGCGGCGCAGCTGACGGGTGAGATCGAGGCCGTTGAGCTGGGGCAGCGAATAGTCGAGCACGGCGATGTCGGGCTGCATTTCGCGGGCGAGCTCGAGCGCGGTGTGGCCGTCCACTGCCTCTGCCACCACCACCCAATCCGGGCGCGCTTGCAGCAGTGCCCTTATGCCGTGGCGCATCAGATCATGATCGTCAGCGATCAATATGCGTCGTTGCGGAGTCGTCATGATTCCCCTTCACAACTCGACCGAGCCGCCAGCGGCCATCGGGCGGCACCGGTTGCCGGGCGCCGACGGCCCAAAGCGCATACTCGGCCGTTACTGGACAAAATACTATCAGGGTAAACCCTGAGCCGATCGCCTGATAAGTGCCGATATTCGTTTTCGCCCGCGTCGTTTGGGGATCACCATCATGTCGGATCCCGGAGGAGGCCGGCAGTCATGGGACCGCCAGCGAGGCGGCCTCCGCTGTGCAGTCACCGGTCGGCTTTGCACCGGCCTGCTTCGCTGCCGCCACTTCGGCGCGTGCGGCATCGAGATCGACGCGGAAGGGGGGATCAGCATGCAGCCGCGCCACGGTGGCGGCGGCGATCACGCGGCCCGCATCGACATCGCTTTGCCAGTGTGCATCGCAGACCACGCGGCTCTGCCCGAAATCGCGCCCGCGCTGGAACAGCGCGTCGGCGCGATCGGGGTTGAGCTCGGCGAGGACCAGCGCAAAACCCCAGCCGAGGGCGCTGTGCCCCGAGGGATAGGAACCGTCGCCGCGCAGCAGCGCCTCATCCTTGGGATAGCAGGTCGCGGCCTTGTGGACGACGAAGGGGCGTGTGCGCTGGTATTTGTTCTTCGCGCCGTAGGTCGAGAGGCCGACATCGATCAGCATCCGGCCCATCAGGCCGTAGAGTTTCGGTGTCGCTTCCTTCGTGATCGCGAAACCCATGGCGCACGAGAAATCGTCGGGAATTTGCGGGAAGCCGATCACCGCGTCGGTGGCGGCGCGTGCGAAGCGCGGCGTGCCGCGGAGCCTGTTCGCCGCACGCCGCGCTTCCTCGTCGCGCCCCATCGCCGCCGACCCCGGGGCGGGCGGTGGCGGGAGCAGCACGAGACTGTCCGGAAGCTTGTCACGCGGCAGATAGCCGGGCGGCAGCTTCATCTTGTCCACGGCGCCTGGATTGGCGGCCGAGCCGCTCGCCGGCTGATTCTGGGTCGCGCCGGTTGAGTGGATCATGAGCGCCACCAGCATTGCCGAAGCGGCCGCCCCGCGGCGCCGGCCAAGCAAAGGATCGACGGCCATCACCAAGCTCCTTTGTGACACTCGCAGTGCCGGAAGGGCGGAACGAACCGCCCTTCCAAGCTCTGAGCAGGCTTTGCCCTAACGTTGTGCCGTCGTCATGGCCTCCATTTTCTCGACGACCTGATCGATCGAGAAGCTCGCGGCCTTCTGGCGCGGCGGGAATTCCTTGAAGGTCGACAGGAAGCGGGCAACGATGTCTTGCGCAGGAATGGCCAGGAACGCATGCTGGAAGCACCAGTCGTAGTAGGTATTCGACGTGATGTCCGCGAATTCATAAGGGTCCGTCCGCACGTTAAACATCTTTGGCACCCTGAGCGCCGTAAACGGCTCCGCCCACACGCGCAGCGTGCCCGGGCATCTCTGTTCCAGGAACACCATCTTCCAATTGTCAAAGCGAAGCGCGATGACGTCGCCATCGTCGCTGAAGTAGATGAATCCCTGCCGTGGGCTCTTGTCGGCTTTTCCCGTCAGCAGGGCCGAGATGTCGTAGCCGTCCAGATGCACCTTATATTTGTTTTTCTGCCACGTGACGCCCTTTTTAAGGTCTTCGGCGACCGTCGTGTTGCCCGCTATCGCCGCGAACGTCGGGAACCAGTCATGGTGCCCAACGATTTCGTTGCAGACTGATCCCGCGGCGATCTTGCCCGACCAGCGCACCAGCGCTGGAACGCGGAATGCACCCTCCCAGCAAGTGTTCTTCTCGCTACGGAATGGTGTCGTGCCGGCATCGGGCCATGTGTTCATGTGCGGCCCGTTGTCGGTTGAATAAAAGACGACCGTGTCGTCGGCGATGCCGAGTTCGTCGAGCAGATCGAGCAGCTCACCGACATGCTTGTCATGATCGATCATCACGTCATGATATTCCGATTGCCAGCGTCCGGACTGCCCCAGGCTCGATGGCTTGGCGTGCGTGTAGGCATGCATGTGCGTCGTGTTGAACCACACGAAGAATGGCGTGTCGGCATCCTTTTGGCTTTTGACGAAATCCTTGGCGGCAGCCAGGAATTCCTCGTCCACCGTTTCCATGCGCTTCCTCGTGAGGGGGCCGGTATTGTCGATCTTCTGGCCGCCCTTGCCGTCCGCCCAGCAATGCAGCACCCCGCGCGGGCCGAACTTTTTCTTGAAATCCGGGAATTCCTTTTCATCCGGATAGTCCCGATGTTCCGGTTCTTCCTCGGCATTCAAATGGTAGAGATTGCCAAAGAACTCGTCGAAACCGTGCATCGTCGGCAGGTGCTCGTCCTTGTCGCCCAAATGGTTCTTGCCGAACTGGCCTGTGGCGTACCCCTGTTCCTTGAGCATGCGCGCTATCGTCGGGTCTTCCTTGCGCATGCCGAGCGCCGCGCCCGGAAGCCCCACTTTGGTGAGGCCAGTGCGCAAACCCGCCTGGCCCGTAATGAACGAAGCTCGACCGGCGGTGCACGACTGCTCCGCATAATAGTCGGTGAAGAGCATGCCTTCTTTTGCGACGCGGTCGATGTTGGGCGTCTTGTAGCCCATCAATCCGTGCGTGTAGCAGCTCAGATTGCTCTGGCCGATGTCATCGCCCCAGATCACGAGGATGTTGGGCTTACCGTTGGGCATGGGGAGTCTCCATCGCGGAATTGGAAACGAAACCTTGCATTTGAGGCGACGCAGGCCAATCGGGGGTAACCCCGAGACAGCGGCGGCGGATTACCCCTTAGTCATCCGGGAAAAAGGAAGGTCAGCGTCAGCCGCGCGCCCCATTCAGGGCCGCCCGGGGGCGTATCGGCATAGTAGCGCGCGGTCCCCGAGATCTGCACACGCTGCTTGCCGATCTTGTAGATATGGCCGAGCGTGAGGTTGATCGGGATCGTCCACTCCTCATGCTCCCAGTCGTAGCTTGCCTCGCTGTTGATCGTGACGCTGGTCGTGCTCGGCCAGTTCTTGCTGAAAAAGGGCTGGATGAAGGTGCTGCTGACATCGTCTCGCGTGTCGTCGCCTGCATAGGACCAGATATGGTTGGCGAGCACGCCAAAGGTCAGTCCCGTCCTGGTCTGCTTGAGGACGAGCGCGGTCGGGCCCGCCCCCCATTTCTCGCCCCCCAGCCGGGATTCGCCGATCGGCCAGAGAAAGGCCGGCCCTACCGCCCAGACAAGGCCGTTCTTCGATTCCTTGGGAGAGAAGAAAAGGCTCTGGGTGATGTCGTCGAAACCCGTCGCCCCCGGTGTGCTCGGCGTGTCCTCGAGCGAGACGAAGGGCACGATCGTGCGCACGATCATGTTCCAGTCCTTCGTGATCGAGACCGGGATCACCGGCTGCACATTGAGCGTGTAGCGCGTAGCATCGTCGGGTCCGAAGCAGCAGTCGATGTTGTTCTGGAACGGCACACTGATCAGGCTGGCGACCGGATTGGCGAGTTGCTTGGCCAGATCCTCGTCGCCTGACTGAGCGTGAGCTGGCTGACTGAGGAGCAGGATCGCTCCAGCGATGCTTGCAATCCTGCCGGTCATGCACTGCTCCCTCGCGGCTGCAGGTTTCCCCGGCATATTCGCTTCGGACCGCGATGCTGCCTATCGGGGATAACCCCGGTCCCGTCTCCCAAAACCACCGAGGCGGCTCGCCGCGGCGCTTAGCGGCATGACTCGTGAGAGAAATCGGGAGAGAAATCGACCAAAGCCGGGGATTACCCTGATAGGTCGGCGTGCAGAACTTGCGATAATCACCGCGTCATTTCGCTTCGGGAGGATGGCCATGGCGATGCGCGCAACAATGCTGGCGGGACTGGGCGCCCTCGCCGCCTGCTCATCGACGCCGAAGATCAACTACGATCACGACCCCGCGGTCGATTTCAGCAAATATCGAACCTATAGCTGGGTCTTCACCGGCGTGCCGCAGGGCATGAACCCGCTGGGATTCGAGCGGGTGAAGGCGTCGATCGACCGCAGTCTCGCCGCGCGTTCCTATACCCAGGCGTCGCCGGGCGACTTCGCGATCGCCTTCACGCTGGGCGCGCGCGATCGCGTCGAAGTATCCGACTACGGCCCCTATGGCGCCTTCTATCCCGGCTGGGGGATGCGATATCGCTATGGCTGGGCCCGCCCCTACAGCAATGTCGAGGTGCGCAACGTCACCGACGGGACGCTCGCAGTCGACATCTACGATGCGACAACCAGGAAGCCGATCTGGCACGGCACCGCGACGCAGCAGATCACGCCAGGCAAGGTGGACCAGGCGATGATCGATACCGCGGTGGACTCGGTGCTCGCCAAGTTTCCTCCCCCGCCGGCCAAATAACGCAAAGGGGTATAGCCATGGCGACAAAGGCCGCGCGTGACCGTCCTGCCCGACCCGACCGGCTGCCGCAGGCGCCGCTGCCCCCAATCCCGGATGTCAGCGAACACCGCGCCGATGACGCGTCGGTCGAGTATTCGCACTATCGCACCGGGCTTTCCCACCATCGCACCGAAATGTCCGAACATCGAACCGACCTGTCCGAATATCGCAGCGATCTGTCGACCTACCGGACCGAGTTGTCGGGCGAGCGCACCGAACTGTCGATGCGCCGCACGGGCATGAGCATCCAGCGCACCCGGATGTCGGCGGACCGGACTCTCATGTCGGTCATCCGCACCGCACTTTCGCTCATCGGCTTCGGCTTCACCATCTATCAGGCGTTCGAAAAGCTGCATGAAGCCGGCGCGATCACCCGCGCCGAAGCGCCGCGCAATTTCGGCCTGGCGCTGATCGTCCTCGGCGTCGTCATCATGGCCGGCGGCATCTGGCGCCACGTCCAGTTCGCTACTGAATTTCGCAAGCTGAGAGCTGAGTTGGCCAAGGAAGGGCTGATCCATGGCGAGAGCCTGTATCCCATATCGGTACCGCTCATCGTCGCGACCGCACTGATGCTGGTAGGTCTGCTCGCGATAGCAAGCTTCGCCTTCGACTGATGACTGATCCGGGTTCTCATCGACAACCGCCATCGCCGTGGCCTTGCTCGCCGTCGGTGTGTTGGCTATCGCCAGTATCACCTCAAGACGGGACCATTTTGATGGCCAGCAGTCCGCAGCCCCCCGCCGCCCTGCCAGAGCGTGCCGAGCACGGCGACATGGTGTGGATCCCCGGCGGCTCGTTCACCATGGGATCCGACGATCACTATCCCGAGGAACGGCCGAGCCGCCGCGCTGCGGTCGACGGTTTCTGGATCGACCGGGCACCCGTGACCAACCGCGACTTCGCGCGTTTTGTCGAAGCCACGGGGCATGTGACGCTCGCCGAGATCGCGCCCGATCCGGCGGACTATCCGGGCGCGCTTGCGGAGTACCTGGTACCGGCTTCGCTCGTCTTCACCCAGCCCGACCATCCGGTGAATCTGACAGGCCCCGCGGCACAATGGTGGTCGCTGGTTCCCGGCGCCGACTGGCGGCATCCGACGGGCCCCGACAGTTCGATCGGCGGCATGGAAGATCATCCCGTCGTGCATGTGGCGCTGGTCGATATCGAAGCCTATCTGCGTTGGGCCGACGCCGCGCTGCCGAGCGAGGCCGAATGGGAATTCGCGGCACGCGGCATGCTCGAGGGCGTGGAATTCGCCTGGGGCAACGAATTCACGCCCGACGGCAAGTATCAGGCCAATACCTGGCAGGGGGAATTCCCCTACGCCAACACCCTCGAGGATGGCTGGCTGCGTACCTCACCCGTGGGCACCTATCCGGCCAACGGTTACGGATTGCGCGACATGATCGGCAATGTCTGGGAATGGACCGCGGACTGGTGGTCGCTGGCGAGCGATGAAGTGGCGAGCCACCCCTGCTGCGCGGTACACAATCCGCGCGGTGGACGCGAGGACGCAAGCGCCGACGGGGCAGATCCGCTACGCATCGCGCGGCGCGTTCTCAAAGGGGGATCGCACCTCTGCGCGCCAAGTTATTGCCGGCGCTATCGCCCGGCCGCTCGCCACGCGCACCCGGTCGACACGTCGACCTCGCATATCGGTTTTCGCTGCGTCATCCGCCCATAACCGGGTCGCCGGCAGTCTTGTCCGCCGCGAGCCTGCGCTTGATCAGCATCTGATAGGGAATCAGCGCGACCATAGAGACAAGCACGGCCAACAGAACGCCGGCGGACACGCGCTTGTCCATGTGATTGGCCCCCGCAAGCGCAAGCGCGATGCCCGGGTGCCGCACCGCAGCAGCGAACGCGAGCGTGGAACGGTCATGGATATCGGGCCCGCCGAGCCAGTGGCCGCCCGCCACGACGATCAGTGAAAACAGCAGAAATGCCAATGCGGTGCCGTCGCCCAGCAGGCTCACCATTGGGCGCCACACGGCAATGAGGATCGGAATGAACGCGAGCACCACAAGCGCAAGTCCGATCTTGCCCACCATCGGGGCCGCGCGTTGTGAAAATTGCGGCGCCAGCCAGCGACCGAGCAGCAATCCGATCGTCAGCGGGATTATCACGCCAAGGAATACGTTCTTGCCCACGACTGCTATGGGAAACGTGGCATCCGCGCCATAATAGCCGCGCAACAGGGCGTCGAGCAGCGGCACCGTGATGATCGAAAGCAGCGCCATCGCGGCATAGACGCCGTAGGCATAAGCGTTGCGCCCGCCGAACTTCATCATCTTGCCGGGCACAAGCGGCGGCACCGGAGAGATCGCCATCAGCAGCAGCGCCGCCTTTGATGGCAGCGAGATCGGAAACAGCGCGACGATGATCATCGCCACGATCGGCGGAATGATGCTCACCGCCACGACGGCCCGCCCGAGCAATGCCGGACGCATCAGCACGTACCTCAGGTCGCCGCGTGCCGAGGCCATGCCCACCGAGACGACGAGAAGCGCAAGGCTGACGGTCAGCAGGATCGGTATGATTTGCTTGACGAGTTCCATCGCGGTTCCTTTCGCATCATCCCTCAATCGCGTGGTCTTCGGCGATTGTGGATCAGGGAAATCCCGCAATAGCCGGGATGAAACTACGGACCGGGCTTTGCGCCATCACGCGCGATGCCGCCAATGGCGTGCCTCGCTTGGGGGTTTATCCCGATGGCGGCGCGCGCGCGACGGGCGCAAAGTCCGCGTTGAAGAACCCGATGCTGACTGGAGACGTCCGATGATGCGTCTATTGTCGTTCGCCGTGCTGACCGCCGTTCCCGCGGCGCTTGCCGCACCCGCCGCGCTTCAGGCCCAGACCAAGGAGCATGCCCCGACCGCGCTGCCCTCTGCCCCCAAGATGACCCAGGACAAGCCGCAGAGCGAGTCGTGGACCTATTTCCGGCCGGCCGTCGATTTCTCCAAATACAAGACGCTCATGGTCGACCCGACCGCCGTGTACAAGGGCGCCGATGCGCAGTTCAACGACGTGCCCAGCGCCAATCGCGACAAGTTCGCCAGCTATCTGACCGACGCGCTCAGGACCGAGCTCGCCAAATCCTTCACGCTCGTCAACAAGCCCGGCCCGGATACGTTGCGGCTCAAGTTGACATTGCTCGGCGTCGAAGTGACCAAGGGCGGCGTCGCGACCGCGACGCGCGTCGTGCCGCTGGGCTTCGTTACCAGTGCGGTGAAAAGCCTGGCGGGCAAGGAGGGGACATTCACCGGTTCTGTCCTGCTCGCGATCGAGGCCACCAACGGCGCTTCGGGCGAACTCGAGGCCGCGGCTGTCCGGCGTCACGCGCCCGATGCGCTCGACATCCCCGCCACGCTTTCGACCGACGACACCGTCAAGGCCGTCGCTCGCGACGTGGCAAAACGCGTCCGCGAGCGACTTGAGCAGCGCCGCGCCAAATGACGTCATTCATTGCGGTGCTTGCGACGGCAGCTTCATGCTGAGCGGCAGGCTGAGATCGACCCAGACCGAAGCCCCCTTGAGCCGGTTTTCGACGCCAAATTCCTGCATCGCCCGGACCCGGAAGGTGGCGGGCGCCCTCCCGAGCTTGAGGTGCGTGGCAGCGGTCACGCCCAGCGCCGCCACCTCGCCCTTGAACGGCCCCAGCCGGGCGCCCACGCCGCTGTCCCCCGATATCTGGTTGAGATAATAGCCCTGGACGCCCACCGACAGCGCGGGTGAAAAGGTCTTTTCTACCGAGGCTTCGAGGTGGAACTCGTTGCCCGTGTCATATTGGGTAAAATCGTTCTTGCCGTTGAAGGTGACGCCGACCTTTCCCGAGACATCCCAGCCGGCTTTCGGATCGGTCCAGCTGAGCGCGAGCGAGGTATCGATGATCCAGCGGTGGAAGGCGATGTTGGCCAGCTGGCCCTCGCGATATTTGCCGATCGGGATGTTGAGCGTAGCGCTGGGGGCGATGCTGACCTTCCCCTTCTTCCAGCTGAATGCCATGGTCGCGACCGGATCGCCGATGAGCAGCGCGGAATCATGGCGCGAGACAGCGATCTGCCCGCCGCGCGGACCAGTGAGGATCGCGTTGACATCAATGATCGGCGCGCCGACGGGCAGTGCCGCGCCGATCGCGAATGTGCCCCTTGCGACATCGGTGGCGGGCACCCAGAGCAGCGTCGCGAAGTCAGCGGCGATGGTTGCATCAAGGCCCGCGACGACATTGCCGCCGATGACGAACTGCTTGTCGCCGCTGGCACTGCCGTCATAGACGTAGATCGTGTTGTCCAGATAGACGCCCTCGAACGGCGGCAGCGCCGCGGCCTCGGGGCCGCCAGAACCCAGCAGATAGAAACTGGCGCCGCCTTCGGAGGCTTGGGCGCGGTCTGCACCGCACAGCCCGATGGCGCCGATCGCGGGAAAGAGGAATGCCGAAAGCCGGCGCGTCGATGGTCGCATCGGTCCTGCCCTTTCATCGGTTCGCGGTGCCGGCTTCTCTCGTTCGAACAGCGTGATCATCGAACGCACGCGCGCCCGATAGCCCAGCTTTAGGGATGGACCTGGACCCCCGATATCGGGTCTGTCCCTGAGTTTGCACGGGGGGAGTCCCGATGGCCCTGCGGAACCCGACGTGCGCGCTTTTTTGCGGCGTCGGATCATCGACGATCGCGATACGATCGGATAGGGCTCGTCTGACACCGTTGACAGGCGAGCGCTGGTCTCGACGCCTGCACGGACATTGTGGAGGTAAGCGTCAACATGTTGGTACGGCGATTGATTTCGGCCCTGATTTCCCTTCCGCTCCTTGTATCCGTGCCCGCCGCAGCGAAGGCACCCGCGCCGGACGCAACGATCCGTATAATGTCCTTCAACATCCGCTATCCCGGGCAGGACGGCGCGAACCTGTGGGAGAAGCGCCGCGACCTTACCGCCGACACGATCCGCAAGATGGCGCCCGACATCATTGGCACGCAGGAACTCTTCAAGCGCCAGGGTGACGATCTGATCGCGCGCCTGCCGCAATACAACTGGTTCGGCATCGATCGGCGCGGCGGACATGCCGACGAGCATATGGGCGTCTTCTACCGGCGCGACCGGCTGACGCTCGTCGATTTCGGCAATTTCTGGCTGTCGGACACGCCCGATATTCCGGGCAGCATCACCTGGGGGCACCTGTTCCCGCGCATGGTCACCTGGGGACTGTTCGAGACCAAGGCCGATCGCAAGCGCTTCTATCTCTACAACACGCATTTCCCGTATCGCGCCGAGGACGAGGCCGCCCGTGTAAAGGCCGCGCAGATGCTTGCCGAGCGCATTGCAAAGCTGCCCGCGGACATCCCTGTCGTGTTGACGGGCGATTTCAACACCACGGCCAACAGCGCCGCGCACGCGATGCTGGCCGCGGGCATGGCCGACGCCTTCACCGCGGCGCCCGAACGCATTGGCCCGGAGAACACCTTTCACAATTTTACGGGGAAGGCCGATCGCCGGATCGACTGGATCCTGTCACGCGGGCTCGAGGCGCGACGCCTGAGCACGGTCACCGACCATCGCGGCGTGCTCCAGACCTCGGATCATTTTCCGGTGGTCGCGGACCTCGCCTGGCCAGCGGCGCAATAGCGCCTGATGGTTCGAGGGGGACGCGCTTCCGCGGTCCCCCTCCAAACCTCATCCCCCGGTGGCTGTCCGAGGGGTATCGTCGCGATACGCGCGACGCAGGCGCTCGAGTTCGCGTTTCATCTCGGCGATCTTTGCGCGACAGGCGGGATCGTCGATCCGGTTGCGCATCTCCTGCGGATCGGTCTTGAGGTCGTAGAATTCCCAGGCGTCGATATCGCCATAGAAGCGCACGAGCTTGTAGCGTTCGTTGCGCACCCCGTAGTGCGCACGCACCGCGTGGAATCCGGGAAATTCGTAATAGTGGTAGTAAAGGCTCTTGCGCCAGTCGCCGGGATGCTTCCCCTCGGCGAGCGGCTTCAATGACCGGCCCTGAATGTCGCCGGGGACCGCGACGCCTGCATATTGCAGCAGCGTCGGCGCATAATCGATATTCTGGACGAGCGCGTCGACCGTCGTGCCCGGCCGGATATGTCCGGGATACTGGACGAGCAGCGGCGTCCGCATCGATTCATCGTAGATGAAGCGCTTGTCGAACCAACCATGCTCGCCAAGGTAGAAGCCCTGGTCCGAGGTGTAGATCACGATCGTGTTGTCGCTGAGCCCGCTCTTTTCGAGATAATCGAGGATCTGGCCGACGCCTTCGTCGACCGATGCGACCGTCGCCAGATATTGCTGCATGTAGCGCTGATACTTCCACAGCGCGAGATCGCGGCCCTTTGGATCGGTCTTGTTGAGCGCGTCGTTGGCAGCCTGGTAGGCGGCGTCCCATTGCGCGCGTTGATCGGGCGTCATGCGGCCGAACGCGCCCTTCCACGGATCGTAGCGCAACTCGGCCGAGCCGGCCTTCGTCATCTTCAGGTCATGCCCCTCATGCATGTCCCGGTAGATGTTCATTTCCTGCCGCCCCGCGGCCTGACGACCCTTGTAATCATCGAAATAGGTCTGGGGGACGGGGAATTTGACGTTCTGATATTTGCGGAGGTGCCGCGGCGCGGGCATCCAGTTGCGGTGCGGCGCCTTGTGGTGGACCATCAGCATGAAGGGCTTGTCGGGATCGCGCCCGTTCTTCAGCCAGTCGAGGCCGTATTGCGTGATCAGATCGGTTGCATAGCCCTCGACCCGCGTCTTGCCCGCCTCGGTGATGAAGTCGGGATTATAATATTCGCCCTGGTCGTCGAGGACCTTCCAGTAATCGAACTTCAGCCCGACTGGCGCGTAGTTGAGGTGCCACTTGCCCACCAGCGCGGTCTCGTAGCCCGCTTCCTTGAGCGCGCGCGGCCAGGTCGGCTGGGTGTTGTCAAAACTCTCGCCATTCTTGTTGAAGCCGTTCACATGCCCGAACTTGCCCGTCAGCATCGCGGCGCGGCTGGGACCGCAGAGCGAGTTGGTGACGAAGCTGTTGTCGAAGCGCGCGCCGTTCCTTGCGATGCGGTCGATATTGGGGGTCGGCGCCAGCCGCGACACGGGATGGCCATACGCGCTCAGGGCCTGCACCGCATGATCGTCGGTCATGATGAAGACGATATTGGGCCGCCGGTCACGCGCGGGCGGCGCGGCGGGTGCGGATGCGGGGGCAGTCGCCCCCGCATCGCGCGCCATGCCCGCGACGAATGCCGACGTCATCAGGATCGTCGTGAAGCGCCTCAGTTTCATCGCGGGGCTCCTCCGTCTTACTCGGTCAGCGTGAAATCGGCCTGCGCGGTCGCATCCGACGAGCTGCCAACGAACAGGCTGAAAGCCCCCGGCTCCGCACCATAGCTCATATCGGCGCGGTGGAAGGCGAGATCCTTGTCGCTCAAGGTGAAGGTCACCTTGCGGCTCTCTCCGCGCTTCAGCCTGACCTTCTGGAATCCCTTGAGCTCGCGCACCGGGCGTGTGACCGAACCGACCAGGTCGCGGACATAGAGCTGGACGACCTCTTCGCCGTCGCGCTTGCCCGTGTTGGTGACGGTGACCGAGGCGGTCAGCGCCTCGCCCGAGCGGATCGTCTTCTTGTCGATCGTGACGGGCGAATAGCCGAAGCTGGTGTAGCTCAGCCCGTAACCGAACGGATAGAGCGGCGAGTTGGGCGTGTTCAGATAGCGCGACAGATATTTCTGCCCCTGCTTGTCCGCGGTGTAGGGACGGCCCGTATTCTTCATGTTGTAGTAGATCGGCACCTGCCCGACGGTCCGCGGGAAGGTGACGGGGAGCTTGCCCGACGGGTTGTAGTCGCCGAACAGGACATCGGCGATCGCGTGGCCGCCCATCGTGCCGGGATACCATGCCTCGAGGATGGCATCGACATTGTCTGCGGCCCAGTCGATCGTCAGCGGGCGGCCATTCATCAGCACGAGCACGATCGGCTTGCCGAGTTTCTTCAGCTCCTCAAGCAGCGCCTGCTGCGCACCGGGCATGTCGAGATCGGTGCGGCTCGCCGCCTCGCCCGTCATGTCCCAGCGCTCGCCCATCGCGGCGATGATCACGTCGGACTTCTGCGCCAGCGCGAGCGCCTCGGCGAAGCCGTCCGTCTTGCCCGCCTCGTCGAAGCGATAGCCCGCGCCACGCGCATAGGCGACATTGACACCCTTGCCCGCACGCGCCCGCAGCCCTTCAAGCAACGTCACCGGACGGGTCTTGCGGTCGCCCGCCGCCGCCCAGCTGCCGATCATGTCCTCCTTGCTGTCGCCGAGCGGCCCGATGACCGCGATCGACTTGGCCGAGGCCGCGAGCGGCAGCACGTCGCCCTGGTTCTTGAGCAACACCATCGACTTGCGCGCAACGTCGCGCGCGGCCTCGAGATGCTCGGGCTTGTAGATCGTCGCCTTCTCGCGCGCCTCGTCGCTGTAGCGATAGGGGTCCTGGAACAGGCCGAGACGGTACTTCATCTCGAGGATCGAGCGCACCGCTGCGTCGACGCGTTCCTGGCTGACGCGGCCTTCGGCAATCGACTTTTCAAGGTGCGTCATGAAGACGGCGCCCTGCATGTCCATGTCGACGCCTGCGTTCATCGCAAGCTCGCCGGCATGCGCCTCGTCGCGCGCATAGCCGTGAGGCACCATCTCGTTGATCGCGGTATAGTCGGTGACGACGAAGCCCTTGAAGCCCCATTCGCCGCGCAGGATGTCGGTCAACAGCTCCTTGTTGCCCGTCGCGGGCACGCCATTGAGCTCGTTGAACGAGGTCATGAAGGTCGCGGCGCCCGCGTCGAGCGCGGCCTTGAAGGGCGGCAGATAGGTGTCACGCAGCTCGCGCTCGGACATGTCGGTGGTGTGATAATCACGTCCCGCCTGCGCCGCGCCATAGGCCGCGAAATGCTTGGCGGTGGCGAGCACCGAGTCGAGATCGCCGAGCTTCTCGCCCTGATAGCCACGGACGCGCGCGGCGGCGATCTGGCTGCCGAGATAGACGTCCTCGCCCGCGCCTTCGGAGATACGCCCCCAGCGCGGATCGCGCGCGATGTCGACCATCGGCGAGAATGTCCAGTGGATGCCCTCGGCCGCCGCCTCGACCGCGGAGACGCGCGCACCCTTCTCGATCGCGCCCATGTCCCAGGACGCTGCCTCGCCAAGCGAGATCGGGAAGATCGTACGATGGCCGTGGATCACGTCATAGCCGAACAGCAGCGGGATCTTGAGCCGCGTCTGCTCGACCGCGACCTGCTGCAGCTCGCGCGTATATTTGGCGGTGAAAGCATTGAAGATCGAGCCGACATTGCCCGCCGCGATGTCCTGCTTGTAGCTGTCGCGCATCGTCGGGCCCGTCGATTCCCAGCTGCTGGTGAGCTGGGTGAGCTGGCCGATCTTTTCCTTTTGCGTCATCTTCGCCATCAGCGCGTCGATGAAGCGGTGCATCTCCGCGCTGTCGTTCCACGACTGCGCGCCCTTGGGGGATTCCTGCGACTTAGTGGCGGCGCTCTTCGCGCGCGCTTCCTGGGACTGGGCCTGGACCGCAACGGTCCCGCACATCAACGCCAACGCGCAAACGCCCAGCAGCCGGCTGGCGTATTGCTTCTTCCCCTTCATGCTTCCTCCACAACTCGTCTTCGGTTCAAAATCTCTTGTCGCCGTGCCATCGCGCAGCACGCCACCCCTCTCGCAAACCCCTGCAAGACAAGGCGCTTTCGAGACGCGCTTTCGCACATCGCGTCGCCACTGTGGCGAAAATGCATCTTGACGAACGGGAGTGCTCGGGATGATTGTGCGCGCGAATGTAACCGGTTCCACGAAACGTGGCAACAAAAAAGGGGAGGCAACAAGTGCTTCAATCTCAAGGGTTTATGCGTAATTTTTGCGCCGAGCGGCGCATGGTTCGATTCGCCGCAGCACTGCTGATCGGCGCCGCGATGACCGCCGCTGTTGCGGTTCCGGCACATGCGCAGGAGAGCAATGCCTCGCTGCGCGGCCAGATCACCGCCGACGGCAAGGCGGCGGCCTCGCAGGTCGTCGCAATCGACATCAACAGCGGCTATCGCCGCACGGTCGAGGTACGCCCCGACGGCAGCTACAATTTCGCGTCTCTGCGCCCGGGCAAGTACAAGCTCGAGATCACGACCGAGAGCGGCACGCGCACCACCGACGAGATCACACTGCTCGTCGCCCAGAACGCCGTGCTCAACTTCGATTTCTCCGCGGCCGAGCAGGCCGCGACTGAAGAAGCAGGCGCGATCATCGTCACTGCGGGCAAGATCCAGACGATGCAGGGCGGCGAAGTCGGCGTGAACATCACCGAGCGCCTGATCGACCAGCTGCCCCAGACCAACCGCAACTTCCTCGCCTTTGCCGATCTCGCGCCGGGCGTCGCATTCATCACGGATGGAAGCGGCAATTCGCGCGTGCAGGGCGGCGCGCAGGGCAGCAACTCGGTCAACGTCTTCATCGATGGCGTTGGCCAGAAGGACTATGTCCTCAAGAACGGCATCACCGGCCAGGATTCGACCAACGGCAATCCCTTCCCGCAGATGGCGATCGGCGAGTACCGCGTGCTCAGCTCGAACTACAAGGCCGAGTTCGACCAGGTGAGCTCGGTCGCGATCACGGCGGTCACAAAATCCGGCACCAACGAGTTCCATGGTGAAGTGTTTGTCGACTATTCCGACCAGTCGCTCCGCGATGCGAGGCCGACCGAGCTGCGCAGCCCGACGGGCAAGGTCAAGACGCAGGACATGCAGTTCGGCGGCGCATTGGGCGGCCCGATCATCGAGGATCTGGCGCACTTCTTCGTCGCCTATGAAGGCAAGCGCATTCAGCAGCCCGTCGACATCACGCCGGGCGGCGGTCGCACCGTTGCGAGCTTCCCGACGCAGTATCAGTCCTACTTCGGATCGACCAACCGCGACTTCAATGAGGATCTCTATTTCGGCAAGATCGACATCGTCCCCTCCGAAAAGGACCTGATCGAGCTTTCGCTCAAATATCGCAAGGAGACGGGTGAAAACCTCAACAGCGGCCAGCTCGCCGAGACGACGGCGACGCTGATCGATAACGAGGAGCTGCGCGGCCTGCTGCGCTACGAGCGGACCGAAGACACCTGGGTCAACGACCTGAAGCTGACCTACGAGGATTCGAAGTGGGCGCCGACCCCGCGCGTGTTCGAAAACGGTTATCTGTTCCAGGGCAATGCCGCGCAGAACACGCTGCTCCAGATCGGTGGCAGCGCAAACTATCAGAACAAGGGGCAGAAGGGCTGGGGCATCCAGGACGACTTCACCTATACCGGCGTCGACAACCACACCGTCAAGGTCGGCGTGAAGGCGAAATGGGTGAAGCTCAATTCGCTGCAGCTCAACAACACCAACCCGATCTACACCTATAACGCCGATTACGGCGCCACCGGCTTCAACGACACCATTCCCTGGCGCGTTCAGTTCGGCGCGCAGAGCGGCCCGGGCAACCCCGTGGTGAAATCAGACAACTTCCAGTTCGGCATCTACGCACAGGACGACTGGGACGTGACCGACCGGCTGACGCTCAACGTCGGCATCCGCTGGGATTATGAGGAAACACCGTCCTTCCTCGACTATGTCACCCCCACGGATGCGGTGAACGCGGTATCGCCGGCGATCTATCCCAACCTGAACAACGCCGATTACGACATCCGCGACTTCATCTCGACGGGCAAGGAGCGCAAGGCGTTCAAGGGCGCCTGGCAGCCGCGCCTCGGCTTCAGCTACAAGCTCGATGAGGACGGCAAGTTCGTGGTCTTTGGCGGCGCCGGACGTTCCTATGACCGCACCCAGTTCGACTTCCTCCAGCAGGAAATCAGCCAGGGCGCGTTCACGACGCGTACTTTCAACTTCTTCGTGCCGGGTGCGATCGATCCGCTCCATACCTGCGCCCCCGGCGCGACCTGCCTGCCCTGGGATCCGATCTACCTTACGCAGGCGGGCCGCGACCAGTTGCTGGCGCGCGTCAGCAGCAATGGCGGCGGCCGCGAGCTGCGCTTCATCAACAATGATCTGAAGACCCCCTATTCGGATCAGTTCAGCCTGGGCTTCCGTGCACGCATCCAGCCGCTCATGGAGGTCGAGGTCGGCGCGAGCCATGTCGAGAGCAAGGACGGCTTCGTCTATCTGCTCGGCAACCGCCGTCCGGACGGCTCGTTCTTCCCGCCCAATGCCACCCCGAGCTCGCCCTTCGGCTTCGCGCCTCCGGGTTTCGGCTCGATCATCATCGGCACCAACGGCATCGAAACCAGCGCGGACTCGGGGTATTTCAAGTTCACCAAGACCTATACGCCGGTTTCGCCGTGGAGCCTTGACGCCACCTATACCTACACCGAAGCCGAATCGAACCGGAAGTTCAACGAGGTCTTCTCGCTCGATTATCCGTCGATCGACGATTACCCCGTCATCCGCTCGTCGGGTGTGCGCAAGCACCGCTTCGTCATGGCGGGCAGTGCCGACCTTCCCTGGGGCCTCGTCTTTTCGGGCAAGCTGACGCTGGCGTCGGCTCCCTATGTGCAGGGCTTCATCAACGAGACGAGCGCGCCCTTCCAGCGTCTCGTCAAGGCCATCGAAGCCGAGAATGGCATCCGCCAGGTCGACGTTGCATTCACGAAATACATTCCGACGACCTTCCTGTCGGATGAATCGCGGATCAAGCTGCGCGTCGACATTCTCAACCTGTTCAACGACCGCAACTACGTCGACTTCAACGAAAATGCCGCTGATAACACCCGCACCGCCGCCTCGCCGACGATCTTCGGCGAACGCACGGGCTTCGGCACGGGCGGCAACCCGCCGCGGACGATCAAGCTGACCGCCGGGTTCAGCTTCTAATGCTCCCGCCCCCGCGCGACTCCGGTCGCGCGGCGGCATCTGTTTGCGTACTAGTCAGGATATGACGATGCGACTTTTCTCCAAGGGCGCGGCGGCGTTGCTGCTCGCCACCACTGTCCTCTCCGCATGCCAGACGGCGTCGACCGCCGAGACGGCGCCCACCGCCAGCGAGAAAGCTCCGGCCGCCTTCGCCATGTCGCCGCAGCAATCGGCCTTTGCCGAGGAACTGTCGCAGCGCACCTTCAAATATTTCTGGGACACCACCGATCCCGCGACCTGCCTCGCGCCCGATCGCTGGCCCTCCAAGCCCTTCGCGAGCATCGCCGCGGTGGGCTTCGCGATCACCGCCTATGGCGTCGGCGCCGAGCGCGGCTATGTGACGCGCGAACAGGCCGCCGATCGCACCCTCGCCTGCCTGCGCTTCTTCCATGACCTGCCGCAGGGCCCCGAGGCCGCGGGCATCGCGGGGCACAAGGGCTTCTTCTACCACTTCCTCGATATGGATAAGGGGCTGCGGTACAAGACCACCGAGCTCTCCACCGTCGATACCACGCTGTTCCTCGGCGGCGCGCTGTTCGCGCAGTCCTATTTCGACCGCGACACCGCAACCGAGCGCCAGATCCGCGATCTCGCCGAGGCGATCTACGCCCGCGTCGACTGGACCTGGGCGCAGCGCAACAACACCGGCACCGAGGCGAGGAATCTGAAGGACTCGCACGCGATCACCATGGGCTGGCGCCCCGAGCGTGGCTGGGAGACGCACGACTGGGTCGGCTATAACGAGGGCATGCTCGTCTATATCCTCGCCGCGGGCTCGCCGACGCATCCGATCGGCACCGATGCCTGGAAGCAGGGCTGGGCCGCTGATCTCGAAAAGGACTGGGGTACCTATTACGGGCAGGAGCACCTGACCTTCGAGCCGCTGTTCGGGCACCAGTATTCGCATGTCTGGGTCGATTTCCGCGGCATCCAGGACGACTTCATGGCGAAAAAGGGCATCGACTATTTCGAGAACAGCCGTCGCGCCACGCTGTCGCAGCGCGCCTATGGGCAGGACAACCCCGCCAAATGGGTCGGCTATAGTGCCGACATCTGGGGCTGGACCGCGTCGGACGGCCCCAAGGGATCGAAGGACGTCCACAGCGTCAACGGCACCAAGCGCAGCTTCTTCACCTATTCCGCGCGCGGGGTGAGCCCGGATATCGAGCGCGACGACGGTACGGTCGTGCCTACCGCCCCGGGCGGCTCGGTGCCCTTCGCGCCCGAGGTCACGATCCCCGCGCTGATGGCGATGAAGCAGCAATATGGCGATCAGCTCTATACCGAATATGGTTTCAAGGACGCATTCAACCCCAGCTTCACCTTCACCGACGATCCGGTGACGACGGGCACGGTCGATGCGAAGCAGGGCTGGGTCGCGCGCGACTATATCGGCATTGATCAGGGCCCCATCCTCGCGATGATGGAGAATTATCGCAGCGACCTGATCTGGAAGACCATGCGCAAGAACCCCCATATCCGAAACGGGCTCGAGCGCTTGGGCTTCAAGGGCGGCTGGCTCGAAAAGGACCGCTAGGAACATGACCAAGGGACGATTTGGCGCGATTGTCGGCGCGATCCTGCTGACGACCGCGCCATCCGTCTGCGCGGCCAAGGAGGACTGGACCCGCGTCTGGACCTCAAGCCTGTGGCAAGGCAACGAACGCCAGATCATCGAGGTCGACAACCAGACGCTGCGGTGGCAGATCCGCGTCAATGGCGGTGGCCCCGCGCTGCGGCTGTGGCTCGGCAATGATTTCGGCCGTATGCCCGTCCGCATCGGCAAGGTTACCATCAAGAGCGCCGATGGTCGGGTCGTGCCCGTCACCTTCTCGGGTCAGGCATCGACACGGATCGCGATCGGCGCGCCGGTGGTCAGCGATCCGGTCGCGCTGACGGTAAAGCCCTTCGAACTGATCGAGATCGCGGTTCACCTCCCCGAGCCCACCACGCTGGTCGGCGTCCATGTCGACCGCGCGAACATGCTGCACATCTCGGCGCCCGGTGACTTCACCTCGGGCGAAGGCTGGAGGGAGGCCGGGACCAACGAATTGCGACCGCTGGTTGCGGGTGTGGATGTGCTCGGCTCGCGGCAAAGGCCGGTGGTGGTCGCTTTCGGCGACTCGATCACCGACGCAACGAGCTGTTCGAACACCACCCCAGAGCCCTGTCGCTGGAGCGAAGTCCTCGCGCGACGCCTGACCGCCGCGGGCAAGCCGCATGTCGTGGTCAATCAGGGGATCGGCGGCAACAAGATCATCACGCCGGTCGCCGGGCCCAACGCGCTCGCGCGTTTCGATCGCGATGTGCTGTCGATTCCGAACGTCAGCCATGTCGTGCTGCTCGAAGGGATCAACGACATCGGCACATCGGGCGATACCGGCATTTCCGCCGAGGAACTGATCGAAGGCTATCGGCAGCTGGCGCTGCGTGCCCACGCGCACGGCATCAAGGTGATCGGCATGACCGTGATGCCCTTCGAGGGGGCGGGCTATTACCGCCCGGAGCGCGAGGCCATGCGCGAGAAGCTCAATGCGTGGATCCGCAACTCCGATCTCGTCGATGCGGTGGTCGACATGGAAAAGGTGATGGCCGACCCTGCCAATCCGCGCCGCCTGCGTACCGATCTGCAGGTGGGCGACAATCTCCACCCCAATGACAAGGGTCAGCGGGCGATGGGAGAAGCGATCCCGCTGTCGTTGTTCCGCTGAAGCAAAACGCCGCCAAGGTTTGAGGGCGCCGCTCCGGTCCGTCGGAGCGGCGCCTTTTTACTATCTGGCGCCGTCGGCTGGACGGATCGTGATCGCCGACAGCACCGCATCGCCACGCTGCGGAACGAAGCGCAGGTCGAGCCGGCCGCCCTTCACAACCACATCGAAGCTCTGCGCGCTCGCGCTGAGCACCCCGCCCGCGGCCTTCACGGGATCAAAGGCCCTGAGCACCGTCGTGCCATTGGCGGTGACGCCGAAGACGCGTGGTGTCGCGGGCTTCTCCTGCGGCTCCATCATGAGGAGCGTGACGCGCCAGCGGCCGTCGGGCAGCGGGATCGCGTAGCCGAACCGGCCTTCACGATAGCCCGAGAGCAGCCGGGGATCAGCCCCTGTCGCCTTTTCGGCCTGCGCCTTGCCCAGCCGCCGCGGCGTGCCGCCGTCGAACCAGTTGTCCGATCCGGTGCGGCGACCGTCGGGCATAACAAATCCCGCGAGATCGCCGACATTGATCGCAAGGCCCGCCGTCGCAGCGGGTGCGTTCCATGCCACCGTATCCACAACCGGCTTGCCCGCGAACTCCGCCTGCGCGGCGACGTGATTGGCGCCCATGTCGAGCGCGACGTCTTTCATCACGCAGATGCGATCCACACAGGTCACTGCCCCCAGATCGCGGCCATTGAGCGTTACGCTGACCCGCGGGGCGTTGCTGTAGATGCGCAGATCAGTGACGGGATAGGCGCGGTCGACATAGCGGCGGCCGGTGATGTGGACGACAGGCTCTTCCGACCATTGCGCCTTGTAGTAATAGAAGGCGTCCTTCTTCACCTTGCGGTCGAAGGAGACGAGCCCCTTGTCGTTGATATCGGTGGCGTCGCCCTCCTGGCGGATGTTCGACGAGAAATCGAACATGTTCCAGATCCAGTTCGCCCAGAGATAGCGGCGCTGCGCGAGCTGGGGCCAGCTCTGCTCGTGCCACCAGCTCTGGAACTCCTCGGGATGCGGCCGGCCCGAGGTATTGATCGGCCCGCCCGCGGGATTGTCGCTGTGCTGCGACAGCGCCCCGCCCGCGCCATATTCGCTGACCGACAGCGGGATCGAAGGATGCTTTGCATGGAGCGCATCCATGTGCGGGCCGAAATCGCGCGGCTGGCCATAATACCAGCCGAAATAGCGGTTATAGCCCATCAGATCGGCGCTGCCCGAGAGTACCGGCAGATAGCTCGGCTTGTCCGCAGGCGTATCCTCGCAGCAATCGGCGATCACCGTGGGGCGGTCGGGATCCTCCGTTTTGGACAGCGTGTGAAGCTCCTTCAGCAGCGGGCGTGCATCGGCCCGGGGGCCGAGCCGGCCAAAGGCCATGTCGATATCGACCTCGTTGCCGATCCCCCAGGTGACCACCGAGGGATGGTTGTAGTTCTGCCGGATCAGCTCCTGAAGCTGCTCGCGCGCATTGGCGACGAGCTCGGGCGCGGCAGGCGCATCGGCGAAGCCGACCTTGTTGACGAAGGGCAGCTCGGCCCAGACGATCATCCCCGCCTTGTCGGCCAGCTCGAACCATTCGGGTGCGTGCTGATAATGCGCGAAGCGGACAGTATTCGCGCCCATCTCCGCGATCAGCGCCATGTCGCGTTCATGGTGCTCGCGGGTCAGCGCCCAGCCCTTGTTCAGCCAGTCCTGATGCCGGGAGACGCCGTGGAGCGGCAGGTGCTTGCCGTTGAGGAAGAAGCCCTGTTCCGGATCGATGCGGAAGCTGCGGATGCCGAGCGGCTGGGTGACGCGATCGAGCACGCGCGCGCCGTCGCGCAGCTCGGCGGTCACCGAATAGAGATAGGGGTCGGCGCGGCCGTTCCAGAGCCGCGGGTTCGCGACGCGCAGCGACTGGCCGACTTCCTGTGCCGCATCGCCCGTCAGGCGCACCGGGTGTCGATCCTCCGCGACAACCACGCCGCCGGCATCGCGGATTTGGGTCACGAGCGTCAGCCGCCTCGCCTTGTCGCGCGCATTGCGCACCCGCGCGCGCACCTCGATCGCGGCATTGTCCCCGGTGATGCTGGCGGTGCGCGCATAGAGCCCGGGACCGCCATGATCGAGCAGGTCGAAATGCTCAGGCGCGACGCTGATCAGCGAAACGCCCCGATAGAAACCGCCATGGATGAAGAAATCGCCGAGCAGCGGGATGACATGCTCGGTGCTGCTCCCCGGCGCGGGCTTGCTGTTGTCGGCCTTGATCGCGATCACATTGGAGGCGCCCGGCCGCAGCGCATCGGTTACGTCGAGCCGGAAGCGCGAGAATGCGCCCGCATGCCGCCCGACATGGACGCCGTTGACCCAGATATCGGCGACATTGCCAACGCCGTCGAACTGGAGGAAATGCCTCTTGCCCCGCGCCAGCCCTGCGCCGTCGAGCGTCAGCCGGTACCAGCCCACGCCCTGCATGTTGCGCGTGCCCGAAGATCGCTCGGTGCGATATTCGCCGAGGCTGTTCCAGCTGTGCGGCAGCGCGACCGCATTCCAGTCGCGATCGTCAAAGGCGTATGCCTCGGCGCCCGGTGCATCGCCGAGATGAAAGCGCCAACCCTGGGTAAGCGCCATGCTTGCGCGACCGGTATTCGACTCCCTCTGGTGTTGCGCGATCGCCGTGGCCGGCGCGAGCACGAGCGGAAGCGCGGCTCCGCAAAGGAGCAGCGACAGCGACCTTGCGAGCATCAGACGTTCTCCGCCAGCACCGCGCCGTTGGTAGCGATCACGTCGGTGTAGAGCGCCGCGCTCTTCTTGGGCGTGCGTTCGAGCGTCTCGAAATCGACATGAATGATGCCGAAGCGCTTGGCATAGCCGAGCGACCATTCGAGATTGTCGAACAGCGACCACAGCATATAGCCACGCAGGTCGACGCCCTGCGCGATCGCATCGCTGAGCGCCGCGATATGCGTCTTGAGATAGCCGACACGCAGCGGATCATCGATCTCGCCATTCTGCGCCTGCGGCGGATCATAGAATGCGGCGCCATTCTCGGTGACATAGAGCGGGATGTCGCCATAGCGCTGCTTGAACCAGACCAGCGTGTCCGTCAGCCCCTGCGGGAAGACCTCCCAGCCGGTCTCGGTATAGGTGGCGCGCGCCTGCTTCACCGGACCCGCCCTGAGCGGCCAGCTCTCATCGGCGGTGACGACGTTGCGCGTGTAATAGTTGATGCCCACGAAGTCGAGCTTCTGGCGGATCAGCGCCATGTCCTCTGCGGGCCATTGCGGCCAGGCCTCGCCAAAGACTTCTTTCAGTTCGGGCGGATAGGAACCGAGCACCGCAGGGTCGAGATATTGCCGGTTCATATAGGCGTCGGCACGCGCGGTCGCGGCCTTGTCCGCCGCGCTGTCCGACGCGGGATATTTGGGCTCGATATTGACGACGAGCCCGATCTCGTGTGCGCCGATCTCGCGATAGGCCCTCACCGCCGCGCCGTGCGCGCGCATCATGTTGTGGCTCGCGATCGGCGCCTCGAACATGTTGCGGTGCCCGGGGGCGAGCACGCCGTGGAGATAGCCGCCGTCGCTGACAACCCAGGGCTCGTTGAGCGTCACCCACTTCTTCACGCGCCCGTCGAGCCGCTCGAACATCACGCGCGCATAGTCGGCGAACCACTCCGCGCTGTCGCGGTTGAGCCAGCCGCCGCGATCGTCGAGCGCGGCGGGCATGTCCCAGTGGAACAGCGTGAGCATCGGCTCGATCCCGTTTTCGAGCAGCGTGTCGACCAGACGTTCGTAAAAGCCCAGCCCCACCTCGTTGACGCGTCCGGTGCCCTCTGGGAGCACGCGCCCCCAGCCCACGCTGAAGCGATAGGCCTGCAGCCCCAGCCGCTTCATCAGCGCGACGTCGGATTCCATGCGGTTATAGTGGTCGCACGCCACATCGCCCGTGTCGCCCTTTGCCGCCATCAGCCGCGGGTCGTGGCAGAAACGCTGCCAGATACTCGGCCCCGCCCCGTCAGCGAGTGGCGATCCCTCGATCTGATAGGCGGCGGTGGCGCAGCCCCAGAGGAAATTGTCGGGAAACGCTATGCTACGGGTCATTTCTTGTCCTGTTCTTCTGGGGTGGAGAGCGTTCGGTTGTGCTGCAGCAGCCATTGATAGAGCGCGGGATCGTCATAGGTGCGCGTCCAGGCGTCGTGGCCGGTGTCGGGATAGATGGTCAGCCGCGGCTTGCCGCCGCACGAGCGGACCGCCTCGACGATCGCGAAGCTGCCAAAGGGTGTGACGATGTCGTCGCGGTCGCCGTGAAATGCCCAGACGGGCATCGCCTTCAGCTTGCATGCGGTCGATGGGTCACCGCGCCCGCTGACGGGCGCAACCGCAGCGAAGCGCCCCGGCTCGGCGGCGGCCCAGCGCCAGCTCGCGTGGCCGCCGCGGCTGAGCCCGGTCAGGTAGATCCGCGTGCGATCGACGCGCAGCGTGTGCGTCACATGATCGAGGATCGCGTCAAGTTTTGCGATGTCCCAGTCCTCATCGGCGGGGAGCAGCGGCGAGACGGTGATGAAGGGAAAGTCGGGACGCGACGCGACGACCTTGGGCGGCCCGTGTACCTTCACCTTCTCGATATCGTCGCCGCGTTCGCCCGAACCGTGAAGGAAGATGATGAGCGGCCAGCTCTTGTCGCGATCGGCCTGATAGCCCTGGGGCACGAAGAGCTGGTAGCGATAGCCGCCCATGGCGACCGCGTTCTGCGGATACTGGCCCTCGCGCGGCTGCGCCGTCGCGATGCTGCCCGTAAGGAGCAGGAGGAAGAAGGCGATCAGTCTCATCCCTTGACGCTCCCTGCCAGAAGGCCGCGCACATAGTATCGCTGAAGCAGCAGGAAGAGCACGAGCACGGGCAGCGTCGTCACCACCGAGCCCGCCATCATCAGTTCATTGTCCTGCACATGTTCACGCGACAGCGCCGCGAGCGCGACGGGCAGCGTGTAGAGATTCTGGTCCGAAAGGACGATCAATGGCCACATGAAATCATTCCAGCTTCCAAGGAAAACAAACAGAGCGAGCGTGACGAGGATCGGCTGCAGCACGGGCAGCACGATCCAGATGAAGATCTGCGTCTCGCTGGCGCCGTCGACGCGCGCTGCCTCGATCATCTCGTCGGGTACCGACAGGCAGAACTGGCGGACGAGGAAGATGCCGAAGATACCCGCGAGCCAGGGCACGAGAGCCCCAGCATAGCTGTTGATCATCCCCATTGCCTTCAGTTCGAGGAACAGCGGCAGCATCCCGATCTGCCCGGGAATGACGAGCGCGCCGATCAGCGCCTGAAACAGCCGGTCGCGTCCCCTGAAGCGCAACTTGGCGAAGGCGTAGCCGGCGGGGACCGTGAACAGCAGCGCGAGCAGCGTCGCGGCGCTGGCGAGAAATGCGCTGTTGAGCAGATAGCGCCCGACGCCATAGCTGGCGAACAGCAGACGGTAATTTTCGAGCGTGGGATTGCCGGGGATCAGCGGCGGCGGAAAGCTCGCGGCCTCGCCCGGCTGCATGAAGGACACCGCAACCATCCAGGCCAGCGGCGCCAGCGTTGCGAGCGCGAACAGCGCCACGCCGAGGTTGAGCATCACCGCCCCCGGCGACATCCGGCTTGCCTTGCCGATCATCGGGCGCCCGCCCTGCGCGCGATCCCGAGCTGGAGGAGCGTCGCCGTGAAGATGCAGATGAAGAGGATGAAGGCCACCGCGGCGCCCGAGCCGAGGTTCCACCATTTGAAGCCTTCTTCGAACATGAAATAGAGCACCGTCACCGTGCTCTGCGCGGGGCCGCCCTGCGTGATCACATAGGGTTCAGCGAAGAGCTGAAAGAAACCCGCGACCGAAAGGATGCAGACCAGCAGCAAAGTCGGCCCCAGCGCGGGCAGCGTGACATGGCGGAAGCGCATCCACGCCCCCGCGCCGTCGATCCGTGCGGCCTCGTGCAGCTCGCGCGGCACCAGCTGCAGCGCCGCGAGGAAGATGACCATATTGTAACCGAAGGTCTTCCAGATCACGAAGGTCAGGATCGCGGGCAACGAGGCCTGCGGATCGCCCAGCCAGTCGATCGGCGGGATGCCGAGCGCACCAAGCGCATAGTTGACGAGCCCGTAGCGTGTGTGGAGCAGATAGCGCCAGACGACCGCAGTGGCGACGAGCGTGGTGACATAGGGCGCAAACAGCGCGACACGCCAGACGGGCTTCCAGCGCAGCGTCTTGGCATCGAGCAGGATCGCGGCGGCGAGCGACAAGGCGACCGTCAGCGGCACGCCGACCCCCACGAACCAGAAGGTGTTGCCCATCGCGCGCCAGAACAGCGGGTTCGCGATCAGCCGCGCATAATTGTCGAACCCGATAAAGCGCAGATTCGAAAGATCGGCGAGCGCGTAGATGTCGAAATCGGTGAAACTGAGAACCAGCGACGCCATCGCGGGCAGCACGAAGAACAGCGCGATCGCCGCGAGGGCGGGCGCGGCAAAGATCCATCCGGCACGGCCCTGCGCGGTCATAGCGCGCGCCCCTTTTCCATCATCCAGCGGCGCTTTTCGAGCAGCCGGTCGGCACGCGCGTCGATCTCCGCAGCGGCCTCGTCGACGGTGAAGCGGCCGCGCACCATGCGTTCGGCCACGAGCTGCATCTCGTTCACGATCCGCTCCCATTCGGGCACCTTGGGGACCGCGCGCGCGCGCTCGAGCTGCGCGGCAAAGGGAAGCGTCAGCGGATCACGCGTCAGGCCGGCGATTGCCCAGGCGGTACGCCGCGCGGGCAGGTCGCCCGTCCGCCGGTTGAATTCGGCCTGCACCGCGGGCTGCGAAAGATAGCGTACGAGCCGCCACGCGGCATCGGGCGCGTGCGCCTGCGCGAAAACGACAAGGCTCGATCCCCCTGGCGCCGATGCGCCCGCCCCGCCCGGGCCGGGCATTCCCGCGGTGCGCCATTGCGACTGGAACCCGGCGGGCAGCCGCGTCTTCAGGTCGCCGATCGTCCACGGCCCCGAAAGGAACACGCCGAAAAGGCCGCGCGCGAATTCGTTCCAGACGTTGGATATCTCGGGGGCGGAGGCGATCGGCGCCAGTCCCTCGTCGAACAGCGACCGGTAGAAGCCCAGGGCCGCCTTGAATCCGGGGCTCGAAAAGTTGCCGCGCGTTCCACCGTCACGCAGCAGCGGCTCGTCCTGCTGCAGCCCGAATGTCAGCAACTGTTCGAACTCGTTGAGCGGCAGCAGGATCGCGAAATTCCCGTCACCCGCAACCCGCTTCACCCCATGCAGCGCCCGTTTCCATTCGGTTCGATCGGTCGGCGGCGCCCCATAGCCGGCACGCGCGAACATGTCGGTGCGGTAAAATTGCAGCCGCGTATCGACATACCAGGGCACGGCATAGGGCGTGCCGCCGATCCGGTTTGTGTCGAGGACAGCATCGAAATTGTCGGAGAGCAGCGCCTGCTCGGCGCGGGGCAGCGGCGCGAGCGCGCCTATTGCCGCGAGTTCGGCAAGCCAGGTGTTCCCGACCTGCGCGACATCGGGAAGCGACTCCCCCGCAAAGCCCGTCAACAGCTTGGCATGCGCGGCGCTCCACGGCAGCGGCTGGACCTCCACGTTGATGCCTGGATTAGCCCGTTCGAACGCGGGCATCAGCGCGGGCGCACTCGCCGCCTCGTTGCCCATCGCCCAGAAACGAAGCGTTTCGGCCCGCGTGCGGCGGGCGCAACCGCCCAGCGCAAAGGGTGCGGCCAGCGCGAGACCGAGCGCCTCCCGGCGTCGCAGGCGGAGGCCGCGCTGGATCACGCGACGGTCGATCCCCGGATCACGAGTTCGGGCGTCAGCACGACCGGGGCCGGCGCTGCATGGTCGGGATCAGCCATGATCTCGGTCAGCGTCTCGAACGCCCGGCTGCCGAGTTCGGCGATATGGACGCGCATCGTCGTCAGCGCAGGCGTCACATAACGCGCGATCGGGATGTCGTCGAAGCCCGCTACTGCAACGGTGTCGGGAACCGCCACACCTGCCTCGGCGAGCGCGCCGATACAGCCGACCGCCATCACGTCGTTGGCCGCGAATACGGCGTCGATCTCGTCCGTGCGTGCAGCGACGGCCTGTCCCGCCGCATGGCCGGCCTCCTCGCTGAAATCACCGGCAAGGATCAGCGGGTCGTTTTCCCCGAGCAATTCGGCCACGGCATCACGAAATCCGCTGATGCGTTCCTCGGCGTCGGCGTTGCCGCGCGGCCCCGCGACATGCGCGATCCGCCTGCGCCCGCATGCGACCAGGTGCGCCACCATCTCGCGCGCGCCAGCGAAATTGTCGACCGACAGCATACCGTGGACCGCCCCCGCCTCGCCGGGCCGCCCCCCCATGATGACCGTCGGCAAGCCCCCGGAAAGATTGGTCGCAAGAAAGTCGGCATGGACATTTGGCCACATCACCAACAGGCCGTCGACGCGGCCGCGCATAGCCCGGATCGCGGCGACGATCTCGTCGGCGTCACCGTGCATGTTGGCGAGCAGGAGCTGCAGTCCGCGCTGGTGGGCGACGCGATCGATGCCGCGAATGATTTCGGAGAAAAACTCGCCGAACAGATCGGGCAGCACGACGCCGATCGTGTTGGTCTGCCGCATCGTCAGGCTGCGCGCGCCGACATGCGGGACATAGTCGAGGTCGCGCGCCGCATCGAGCACACGCTTGCGCGTTTCCTCGGTGACATTGCTGTGCCCGTTGAGCGCGCGCGAGGCGGATGCCACCGAAACCGCTGCCACGCGCGCGACGTCCCTTATAGTGGGCGTTCCCATATCCACCCCCTGGATTGTCCACCCCCTGGCCGGGGCGGGTTGTCGACCGCGCAGGGAATCCCCGACGCCATCGAAAAGAAAATATGTAACCGGTTACATCAATCTCTGCCAAGCCTCTTTTTAGGGGCCGCGAGCGCGCGGCGCGATCGTGGATCGGCTCACGCCGCGTCGCGCAGGGCGGACGGAGGCAAGCGTCGAAAGGCGCGCCCCTCGGCATCAAATACGTGCAGATGCGCGGCGGGCAATGCGACCGTCACCTCGGCTCCGAGCGCAGGCCCCGCCCCGTTCGACAGCTGCCAGATGAGGGTTTCGGCAGCGCCTTGACTGTCGAGATGCGCAAAGGTCGCGCTACCCAGCGCCTCGACGAAACGGACCCTGGTCGACACGCAATTGGCGCCATCCACATGGTCGATCCGCTCGGGGCGGATGCCGAGCGTAACCAAATCTCCCGGCCGCCCCCCCGCCGCGTCGACACAGGCACGCATCGTCTCGCCCGAACCCAGCGCCACGATCGCGCCACTGCCATCCGCTTCGACGATGCGCGCGGGCAGGAAGTTCATGCGCGGCGAACCGATAAAACCTGCGACGAACATGTTCGCGGGATGGTCATAGAGCTCGAGCGGCGCACCGACCTGTTCGATCCGGCCTTCGGACAGCACGACGATCCGGTCGGCGAGCGTCATCGCCTCGGCCTGATCGTGCGTCACATAGATCATCGTCGTCGCGAGCGTCTTGTGGAGCGCTGCGAACTCGTAGCGCATCCGGACGCGTAACGCGGCGTCGAGGTTGGACAGCGGCTCGTCGAACAGGAATACACTGGGCTGACGAACGATCGCGCGCCCGATTGCAACGCGCTGCCGTTGCCCGCCCGACAGCGCAGCGGGCTTGCGATCGAGCAGATGATCGATGCCGAGCGTTCGCGCGGCGACGTTGACCGCGGCGTCGATCTCGTTCCTCGGCCGCCTCGCGAGCTTCAGCGAAAACGCAAGATTGTCGTGGACTGTCATGTGCGGGTAGAGTGCATAGGATTGGAATACCATCGCGATCCCGCGCTCGGACGGCGCCAGCCCGTCGACGTCGCGAGCGCCGATCGCGATCTCGCCCCCATCGGGCTCCTCCAGTCCAGCGATCGTGCGCAGCAGCGTCGACTTGCCGCAGCCCGAAGGCCCCACCAGGACGACGAACTCGCCGTCCTCGACCACAAGATCGATGCCCTTCAGAATCTCGACCGCGCCAAAGGCCTTGCGCACGCCACGAAGTTCTACAGCAGCCATCCTCATCCCTTTCGGCCGTCGGGTGTCCTGCCCCAACGGCTTTCACGTCGCCATGCTAGAGCCTGATCGCGCATCGGGGAAGCGCCGCGCGCGGCATTGGCAGGACGACAATCGGTTTTTCATTCAGTTGCTTGCTTGTCCGCGCCGCCCCGCGACTATCGCACCTGCCGCTTCTCCAGTTTGCGCGCGAGCGTGCGGCGGTGCATGCCGAGCCGCCGCGCGGCTTCGGAGATGTTGAAATCGGCGTCGACGAGCACCTGATGGATATGCTCCCATTCAAGCGTCTTGATCGTGGTCTGGCGACCATCGACCGGCGTTGCCGTGTCGCCCTGCACGCGCTCGAACGCGGCCTCGATATCGTCGGTATTGGACGGCTTGGCGAGATAGTGCGAGGCGCCGAGCTTGATCGCCTCGACCGCGGTGGCGATGCTGGCGAAGCCGGTGAGCACCACGATGCGCATCGCCGCATCCCGCTCATGAAGCGCCTTCACGCAGGCAAGGCCCGACCCACCACCAAGCTTGAGGTCGACGACCGCATAGCCCGGCCGGTGCGTCTCGAGCAGCATTAGCACTTCTTCGCGGCTGGACGCGACGAGGACCGCATAGCCCCGGCGCTCGAACGAGCGTTTCAGCGTGCGCGCGAAGGATTCGTCATCCTCGATAATGAGCAGCAGTCGTTGATGCTCGGTCACGATGACGTCTCCTCGGGATAGGCGAGCGCGGTGAGCGGCAGCGTCAGCGTCACCGTCGCGCCGCCTTCGGGGCGGTTGCGTGCATCCGCGCGCCCGCCAAGCTTGCGCAGCACGTTGACGAGCAGAAAGAGGCCGAGCCCCCCACCCGGCCGCCCCTTGCTCGAGCGATAGGGCTGACCGAAGGAGGCGAGCATATCGGGCGCAAAGCCCGACCCCCGATCCTGGACCTCGAGCACCAGCGCGTTGCGCTCGCGTCGCGAGACGATTCCGATCCAGTCGGGCGAAACCTCCGCGGCATTGTCGATCACGTTGCCGATCACCTGCTTGAGCGCAGGATCCGAAACGATGCTGACATCCTCACCGAAGCGGTCGTCATAGTCGAGCGTGCCCGTCAGCCGGCTTGCGCGCCAGTCGGCGACGATCTCGTCGAGGAAATGGCGCACTGATGTCACTTCGGGCGCCTCGCCCCGCGCCTCGCCCGCCGACATCAGGATATTGCTGACGATCGCCTTGCATCGCGCGACCTCGGCCTGCATATCGGTGATATCCTGCGCAAGATCCTTGTCGGCCGCGAGGGCAGGCATTCGCTGCCAGTCCCCCAGGATCACCGACAGCGAGGACAGCGGTGTGCCGAGTTCGTGCGCGGCACCCGAGGCGAGCAATCCCATCCGGACGATATGGTTCTCCTCGGCCGCCCGCTGGCGAATGTCGGCAAGCGCGGCATCGCGTTCGCGCAGATTGCGATTGATCCGGCTGAGGAACAGCATGAGCAACACCGCGATCAGCCCGAAGCACAATATGCTGCCGAGGACGAAGATCGAGAAGCTTCCGCCTTGATAATAGGTCGGCAGGGCAAGCGGGCGATAATCCATCGACAGCGCGATCAGGCACAGGCTGGTGATGGCGACGATCGCCCAGCTCGACCACGGCTTGAGTAGCATCGCACCCAGCACGACCTGCAGGAGGAAAAGCAGCGCGAACGGATTGGTCGCCCCGCCCGTCAGATGGAGCTGCCATGTCAGCGCGCCGACGTCGATGAGCAGCGCAAGGAACAACTCTGCATTGGAAATATCGGCACGACGGCGGAGCAGCGGCAGGCTGGCAAGATTGATTGCGACCAGCACGAAGGGAACGATCAGCAACGACGCTACGGGCAAGGGGATCGCCATCGCGCCGTTGACGGTCGCGATGGTGACGATCTGGCCGATGACTGCGATCCAGCGCAACTGGATCAGCAGCATCATGTTGCGCCGGCCGGCGGCGGCTTCGGGCAGCGTGGCGGACGGCAGGACGGAAATCATGGCTGGCGCCCTCGCCATTCGTGACGCGCAACTAGCGCGGCCGCGACACCGACCAGCGCCGCGAGCCCGAACCAGGTGAAGGCATAGCCCAGATGGTTGTTCGGGAAATTGAGCACGGTCAGCCCGCCAAGCGGATAGCCGCCGGGATTGGGCGTAGCATCGGCATCGACGAAATACGGCGCCACCCGGCTGAGCCCGCGCGCTTCGGCGATCGCGGCAACGTCGCGCGAGAACCACCTGTCGCCGGTAGGATCGTTCGAGCGGAGGAAACCGCCTTTGGGTTCGCTCATGCGCATCAATCCGGTCACTACCGCTTTTCCGGCGAATTGTCCCGCGTGCCGCTTCGCGGGATTGCGCAATTCAGCGGGCACGAAGCCGCGATTGACGAGAATGGTGAAGCCCGCATCGGTCCGAAGCGGCGTCATTACCCAATAGCCGCTACCGCGCGCGGTCACCGCCTGCACCAGCGTCTCGCGGTCGTTGAGGAAGGTGCCGGCGAGCCGCACCCGGCGGTAGCCGTCGCGCTCGGCGCTGACCGCGGGCCACTCGGCGGGCGCCGGCGCGGCGGCGGGGGGCGCATAGACGCGCGTTTCGACCCGCTCGATGAGCGCCAGCTTCCAGACACGGCGCTCGAGTTGCCATATGCCGAGCGCGACCAGTCCGGCTATCGCGCCCAGCGCCGCCAGGCCGAGCAGGGCGAGCGCGAAGCGCGTGCGCGGGGCACGCGCAGTGCCGCCCGCGCCCGCGCCGCCGTTCACGGCATCTGGCTCATATCGTGCGCGGACATGGGCATCATGTTGACGTTCAGATGGTACATCACCCAAAGCGATCCGGTCAGCGCGATCACCACGACCACGATCGTAAATATCAGCGCCATCATCGTCCAGCCGCCTTCGGAGCGTGTGTTCATGTGGAGGAAATAGACCATGTGGACGACGATCTGCGCCACCGCGAATGCCATGATGACGAACGCGGTCATCTGCGGATTGCCGAGCGCACCCGTCATCACCAGCCAGAAGGGGATGGCGGTCAGCACCACCGACAGGCCGAAGCCGATCAGATATTCGCGCAGCGAGCCGTGCGCGTGGCCGTCCTCGGCCTCGTGATGGTGCGGCTCGGGATTGGGGTGAACATGTGTGCTCATCGCAGCATTCCCATGAGATAGACGAAGGTGAAGACGCCGATCCAGATGACGTCGAGGAAGTGCCAGAACATGCTGAGGCACATGACGCGGCGCTGGTTGGCCTGAATCAGCCCGCGCCTTCCGATCTGCACCATCAGCGTCACCAGCCAGATCAGGCCGAAGGTGACGTGCAGCCCGTGCGTGCCCACCAGCGTGAAGAACGCCGAAAGGAAGGCGCTGCGCTGCGGCGTCGCACCCTCATGGATAAGGTGCGCGAACTCATAAAGCTCGATGCCGAGAAACGCCGCGCCGAACAGCCCCGTGATCGCGAGCCAGAGCAGCGTCGTGCCGGTCCTGTTGCGGTACATGGAAAGCACCGCGAAGCCGTAGGTGATCGACGAGAAAAGCAGCATCGCGGTGTTGAGCGCGACGAGCGGGAGGTCGAACAAATCCCTCGGCGACGGTCCTGCCGCATAATTCGCGCCGACCACGCCATAGGTCGCAAAGAGCATCGCGAAGATGAGGCAGTCGCTCATCAGATAGATCCAGAAGCCCAGCATCGTGCTGCTGCCTTCGGGATGATGCGGCTCTTCCGGCAGGTGGAAGATCGGCGGCTCCGCGTCATAGGACGCGATGGTCGTCATCTTGTTCATGGGATCAGCCCTGTGCCGCGAGCAGTGCGGTCCGCTCGTCCTCGCTGCGCGTCACCTCATCCGCGGGGATGTGGAAATCGCGCTTGTAGTTGAAGGTATGGCCGATCGCGACCGCGAGCAGACCGGCGAAGCTGATTGCTGCGAGCCACCAGATGTACCAGACCAGCGCAAAGCCGCAGGCCAGGCTGAGCCCCGCGAGGATGACGCCCGTGCCGGTATTGGCCGGCATGTGGATCGGCTGGAAGCCGTCGAGCGGGCGCTGGTAACCGCGCTTCTTCATGTCGTGCCACGCGTCGAGATCATGCACGACGGGCGTGAACGCGAAATTGTAGTCGGGCGGCGGCGACGAGGTCGCCCATTCGAGCGTACGTCCGTTCCACGGGTCGCCCGTCGTGTCGCGCAGCTGCTCGCGCTTCTTGAAGCTGACATAGAACTGGACGAGCATCGCCGCGATACCGATCGCGATCAGCACGGCGCCGAACGCCGCGATCGCGAACCATATCTGCAGGCTGGGATCGTCGAACACGCGCATCCGGCGGGTGACGCCCATCAGGCCGAGGATATAGAGCGGCATGAAGGCGAACCAGAAGCCGAGGACCCAGTTCCAGAAGGAGACCTTGCCCCAGAACGGGTCGAGCTTGAAGCCGAACGCCTTGGGGAACCAGAAGTTGATCGCGGCGAACAGCCCGAACAACACGCCGGCGATGATGACGTTGTGGAAGTGCGCGATCAGGAACAGCGAGTTGTGGAGCACGAAGTCCGCGGGCGGTACCGCGAGCAGCACGCCGGTCATCCCGCCGACGACGAAGGTCAGCATGAACGCGATGGTCCACATCATCGGCAGTTCGAAGCGGATGCGGCCGCGGTACATCGTGAACAGCCAGTTGAACAGCTTGGCCCCCGTCGGGATCGAGATGATCATCGTCGTGATGCCGAAGAAGCTGTTGACGCTGGCGCCCGAGCCCATGGTGAAGAAGTGGTGCAGCCAGACCAGGTACGACAGGATGGTGATGCACACCGTCGCATAGACCATCGACGTATAGCCGAAGAGCCGCTTGCCCGAGAAGGTCGAGGTGACTTCCGAGAAGACGCCGAACAACGGCAGGACCAGGATGTAGACCTCAGGATGGCCCCAGATCCAGATCAGGTTCACGTACATCATCGGCGATCCGCCGAAATCGTTGGTGAAGAAGTTGGTGCCGACATAGCGGTCGAGCGAGAGCAGCGCGAGCACCGCGGTCAGCACGGGGAAGGACGCGACGATCAGCACGTTGGTGCACAGCGAGGTCCAGGTGAAGACGGGCATCTTCATCAGGCCCATGCCCGGCGCGCGCAGCTTCACGATCGTCACGATCAGGTTGATGCCCGATAATGTCGTGCCCACACCCGCTATCTGCAGCGCCCATATATAATAGTCGACGCCGGACTCGGGACTGTAGCCGATCCCCGACAGTGGCGGATAAGCGAGCCAGCCCGTGCGCGCGAACTCGCCGACGAATAGCGAGATCATGACGAGCACCGCGCCCGCGGTCGTCATCCAGAAGCTGAAATTGTTGAGATAAGGGAAGGAAACATCGCGCGCGCCGATCTGCAGCGGCACGACATAGTTCATCAGCCCCGTGACGAACGGCATCGCCACGAAGAAGATCATGATCACGCCATGCGCGGTAAAGACCTGATCATAGTGATGCGCGTTGAGGTAACCCTCGGATCCGCCAAACGCCATCACCTGCTGGAGACGCATCATGATCGCGTCGGAAAAACCGCGCAGCAGCATGACGAGGCCGAGGATCATGTACATGATCCCGATCTTCTTGTGGTCCACCGTGGTGAACCATTCCTTCCAGAGATAGCCCCAGAGGCGATAGCGCGTGAGCACCGCGAGCAGCGCGAGGCCACCGATCGCGACCGCGACGAAGGTCGCGACGACGATCGGCTCATGCAGCGGGAGGGATTCGAGCGTCAATCGGCCGAAAATCGGCGATATCGGCGGCGGGGTATAGGCGTGCATCATGGGTGCGCTCACGCGGTCAGGAGTTGCTGGGCTGCTTCGCGTCGGCCTTGGCGGTCGACGGGAGGCGCGATTGCAGGGTTTCTGGGCGGGGCAGGCCGCGGCCGAGCATCGGCGCGCCGTTCACGGGGCGCGGGGACGCGGCCTCGCGCGCGCTCATCGCGGCGAGCGCGGCCGCCTCTTCGGGGGTGCAGAGCGCGCCGACCGAGGCATAGCCCGCGCCGAACGCAGCCCCGCGGCGTACATTCTTGTCATATTCGAGCGGACGCACATTGCGGACGCCGGCGAGGCCAAGACCGCCCTTGGCGTCGATCGCCATCATCTCGTTCATGCACATCTTGCCGGGCTCGACGCACATGTTGAGGATGGCGTTGTAGAGGCCGTTCTCGACCGAGGCATAGTGTTTGGCGGGCACATTCTCGCTCGGGCGCTCAAGCTCGAGATACTGCGCGCGGCTAAGCGCTTCCTTGCTCGCCCGGGCCTTGGCGATCCAGTTGCGGAAGGCACCGTCATTCATGCCGTGAAAGGCGAAGCGCATGCCCGAGAAACCCGCGCCGCTGTAGTTGGCGGAGAAGCCCTCGAACTTGCCGGGCTTGTTGATGACCGCGTGGAGCTTGGTCTCCATCCCGGGCATCGCGTAGATCTGTCCAGCGAGCGCGGGGATATAGAAGGAGTTCATCACGCCCGAGGCGGTGATCCTGAATTGGATCGGCCGGTCGACCGGCGCGGCAAGTTCGTTGACCGTCGCGATGCCATATTCGGGGTAGATGAACAGCCATTTCCAGTCGAGCGCGACGACGTTGACCTCGAGCGGCCTGACCTCGGCGGCGATCCGCTTTTCCTCCGACACGCGGCCGAGCGCGCGATAGGGATCGAGCAGGTGCGTGCTGAGCCAGGTCATCGCGCCCAGGCAGATGATGATCAGCAGCGGTGCCGCCCAGATGACGAGTTCGAGGCCCATCGAGTGGTCCCACTCGGGCTCGTAGCGCGCCTCGGCATTCGCCTGGCGGTATTTCCAGGCGAAGAACACGGTCAGCGCCATCACGGGCACGATGATGACGAGCATCAGGACCGTCGAGGCGATGACCAGATTCGCCTGCTGCGATGCAACATCGCCCGCGGGATCGAGCACCACCGCGTTGCAACCACTGAGCAAGGCGAGAATCGCAGATAACGTTAGGATTCTCGAACGACTCGACACGGCACGGGCCCCTGGGCTGGTATGAAAATCGCGGCCAGTTAGCTGCGACGCAGCACGTGCGACATTGGACAATTTGTCCAATCCCCCGAATCCTCGACAGAGGTTTATTGCGCCGCAACATGCCCGGAGCCTTGCTTCCCGGGAGCGGAAACCCGTCACGCAAAGCAGAAAGCGAATCGATCGATGAGCGCGCACGCCGCAGCCCCCTCCTCTCCGCACGTGGGAGCCACGCCCCCTGCGCATCACAAGATCGCGCCTGGCGAGATCGCGATCGGCGTGATCATCGGCCGCACCTCGGAATTCTTCGACTTCTTCGTCTACGCGATCGCCTCGGTGCTCGTGTTCCCCCAGCTCGTCTTTCCCTATGTCGACGCGCTGACGGGCACGCTCTATTCCTTCGCGATCTTCGCGCTGGCCTTTGTCGCGCGCCCCTTCGGTTCGCTGATCTTCATGGCGGTTGACCGCCTTTATGGCCGCGGGGTCAAGCTCACCATCGCGCTGTTCCTGCTAGGCTGTTCGACCGTCGCGATCGCATTCCTCCCCGGCTATGAGTCGATCGGTGGGGCGTCGGCGCTGCTCCTCGCACTCTTCCGAATCGGTCAGGGCCTCGCGCTCGGCGGAGCGTGGGACGGCCTTGCCTCGCTGCTCGCGCTCAATGCGCCCGAGAAGCGCCGCGGCTGGTATGCGATGATCCCGCAGCTGGGCGCGCCGCTCGGCCTGATCGTGGCAAGCGCGCTGTTCGCCTATTTCGTCGGTGCGCTTTCGGCCGAGGATTTCCTCGGCTGGGGCTGGCGCTATCCCTTTTTCTGCGCGTTCGCGATCAACGTCGTGGCACTGTTTGCACGGCTGCGTATCGTCGTGACGCCCGAATTCGAGACGCTGTTCGAAAACCGCGACCTCCAGCCCGCACGCGTCGGTACCACGCTGAAGGAAGAAGGACGCAACGTCGTGATCGGCGCCTTCGCGCCGCTCGCGAGCTTTGCGCTGTTCCACATGGTCACGGTGTTTCCGTTGTCCTGGGTATTCCTTTTCACCCGCGACAATCCCGCGCGCTTCCTCATGATCGAGGTTGTCGGCGCGGTGTTCGGCGTGCTCGCGATCATCGCCTCGGGCCTCATCGCCGACCGCGTCGGCCGGCGCACGCTGCTCGGCTTCTCGGCCGCAGCGATCGCGGCCTATAGCGGCTTCGCGCCGCAACTGCTCGACGCCGGCTATTGGGGCGAGGCGGCGTTCATGATCCTCGGCTTCATCCTGCTCGGGCTCGCCTTCGGTCAGTCGTCGGGCGCGGTGTCATCGAATTTCTCTGCCCAGCACCGCTATACCGGCGCCGCGCTCACCTCCGACCTCGCATGGCTGTTCGGCGCGGGCTTCGCGCCGCTAGTCGCATTGCTGCTGTCGGCCAACTTCGGCCTGATCTCGGCGGGCGCCTATCTGCTCTCGGGCGCGATCGGCACGCTGCTCGCGCTGTGGGTTAACAAGGGCCTCGCCGACCGGATGAACTAGCGCTTCCGCGATCCTGTCTAAAGGTGTTCAGCCTCGCGCCGAAACGCGCGGGCTGCACTTTTTTCAGGCGAAAGCGAAGTGCGCTGCCTCGCCTTCGATCGTGCCACGATCGTCATGATCTGCGAAAGGCAGCGCCTGCTCCCATCCCTGTTATCCATTCACCTCACCCAAAGGTGCTATGGGCAGCATCGCCGGCCGCACGGTATGTTCGGGGCCTCGACACACGAAAAAGGGGCAAGCAGGAGGGCAACAGGCTCATCTCGGGCGTGAACGTGCGGGCGGTCCGCGATTGCGCGCCAAGCATTTTTCTTTCTATTTTGTCGAACATATCACCTCACTTTATCTGACTATTTCGATCGAGCTGTGACATCTAGAAATGCTCTCACGGCGATCATCAAGGTCGCCACGACCTTTCAACTGAGGAGTAGACCATGACCATCACCGCGACCGCGACCCCCGGCAAGACGCTGCTTTCGCCCAAGGATCACACGCTGATCATGATCGATTTCCAGTCGCAGATGGCGTTCGCCACCAAGTCGATCGATCCAACCCTGCTGCGCAACAATGCCGGGCTCGTGGCCAATGCCGCCGCCGGCTTCGGCGTTTCGACGATCCTGACCACTGTTGCCGAAAAGAGCTTTTCGGGGCCGATGTTCAGTGAGATCACCGACGCCTTCCCCGACCAGAAGATGCTCGATCGCACCTCGATGAACACCTGGGAAGACGCCGCGGTGATCGACGAGGTCAACCGCATCGGCAAGGACCGGCTGGTCTTCGCGGGGCTCTGGACCTCGGTCTGCATCGTCGGCCCCGTCGCCTCGGCGATCGATCAGGGCTTCGACGTCTATGTCATCACGGATGCGTCGGGCGACATCTCGACCGAGGCGCATGAACGTGCGGTCGAGCGGATGATCCAGCTCGGCGCCACGCCCATCACCTCGCTCCAGTATCTGCTTGAACTCCAGCGCGACTGGGCGCGCAGCGAGACCTACGACATGACCACGGGCATCGCCAAGAAATGGGGTGGCGCTTATGGCTTGGGCATCGACTATGCCTATTCGATGTTCGGCGCTGCCGAAGGCAATCACTGAGCCTCTGGCGGGCCGGAAACCCCGGCCCGCCTCCTCCTGCGCGGAGCCTCCCATGAAGCCCTATCTCGTTTCGCTCGCCGCAGGCCTGTTCGTCGGTGTGATCTACAGCCTGCTCAACGTCCGCTCCCCCGCCCCGCCCACGATCGCGCTGATCGGGCTTCTGGGCATGCTGATCGGCGAGCAGGCACTCCCCGCAGTGCGGCGCATCTTGACCACCAGCGCGCCAGCGGCGGTCGCGCACGATGCGCTTGCACCCAATCCTCGCTCCGCCGACAAGGATAACAACAGCTAAGGGAGGTCCGTCGCATGATCCGCCTCAATCGACGCCAGACCATTGTCGGCGCCGCCGCCACCGCGCTCACCGCCCCCCTGCTTGCAGCCGAAGGGAAGTCCGCGAAGATGCCCGACCTGATCCTGATCAATGCCAAGATCACGACGCTCGATCGTGCCAATCCCCAGGCGCAGGCGGTCGCGATCCGCGACGGCAGGTTCGTCGCAGTCGGGACCGAACAGGAAGTGCGCGCTGCCGTGGGCCGCGATGCGACCGTCATCGACGCCAAAGGCCGGCGCGTGATCCCGGGGCTGATCGACAGCCATATGCACATCATCCGTGGCGGGCTGAACTATAATATGGAACTGCGCTGGGACGGCGTTCCCAGCCTGTCCGAAGCGATGGCGATGCTCAAGCGTCAGGCCGCCAATACCCCACCACCGCAATGGGTGCGTGTCGTCGGCGGCTTTACCGAGCACCAGTTCGCCGAAAAGCGGCTGCCCACGCTCGACGAACTCAATGCCGCGGCACCCGACACGCCCGTCTTCATCCTCCATCTCTATGATCGCGCGCTCCTCAACGCCGCAGCGCTCCGTGCGGTGGGCTACACCAAAGATACGCCCAATCCGCCGGGCGGCGAGATCGTCCGCGACGCGCAGGGCAATCCGACCGGGCTGCTGCTTGCCCAGCCCAATGCGACGATCCTCTATTCGACACTCGCCAAGGGCCCCAAGCTGCCGCCCGAATACCAGCTCAATTCGACGCGGCATTTCATGCGTGAGATGAACCGGCTTGGCGTGACGGGGGTGATCGATGCGGGCGGCGGCTATCAGAACTATCCCGACGATTATGCGATCATCGAGAAGCTCCACGCCGATGGCGAGCTGACACTGAGGATCAGCTACAACCTCTTCACGCAGAAGCCGAAGGAAGAGCTCGCCGACTTTGCGGGCTGGGCGAAGAAGGTGAAGCCCGGCGATGGCGACGACAGCTATCGGCACAACGGCGCAGGCGAGATGCTCGTCTATTCGGCCGCCGACTTCGAGGACTTCCGCGTCGCACGCCCCGACACACCCCCCAATATGGAGGGCGATCTCGAACCGGTTATCCGCCTGCTCGTCGAGAACCGCTGGCCCTGGCGGCTGCACGCCACCTATGACGAGACGATCAGCCGCGCGCTCGACGTGTTCGAAAAGGTCAACCGCGACATGCCCTTTGACGGGCTGCACTGGTTCTTCGACCATGCCGAGACGATCAGCGACCGTAACATCGACCGCATCGCGGCACTGGGCGGCGGCATCGCTGTTCAGCACCGCATGGCCTATCAGGGCGAATATTTCGTCGAGCGCTATGGGGCCAAAGCGGCGGAGCGCACGCCGCCCATCAAACGCATGATGGCCGCGGGGCTCCCCGTGGGCGCCGGTACCGACGCGACGCGCGTCGCGAGCTACAATCCCTGGGTCTCGCTCTCCTGGCTGGTGACGTCGAAGACGGTGGGCGGACTCAGGCTCTATCCTCAGGCCAACCGCCTCGACCGCGAGGCCGCGCTCAGACTGTGGACCGAGGCCAATACCTGGTTCTCCAACGAGCAGGGCAAGAAGGGCCAGATCAAGGCGGGCCAGCTCGCCGATCTCGCGGTACTCAGCGACGACTATTTCAGCGTTCCCGAGGATGAGATCGCGCATCTCGGATCGGTGCTGACCCTGCTCGGCGGCAGGGTCGTTCATGGCGAAGGCGACTATGCGCCGCTCGCACCCGAGCTGCCGCGGCCGATGCCCGACTGGTCGCCCGTCGCGACCTTCGGGGGCTATCACCGCACGCCCGAGCACGCAGCGAAGCTTGCTTCCGCCTGTGGTTGCGCGAGCGCGTGCAGCGTCCATGGCCATGATCATGCCGCAGCACTGGGCGCCAATGTCCCCGCCGCCGACGTCCAGAGCTTCTGGGGTGCGCTCGGCTGCGGCTGCTGGGCGGTTTGACAATGGCGACGCCCGCCCCCATCGCTTCACTGCTCGAAAACCGCTGGTTCACGACGCGGGCCTGCGCGCTGCTCACCTTGCCCTTCTGGACGAGCGGCATCGCCAAGCTGCTCGTCGGGCTGATCGGCGGGCTGATGATCGCGGCGGTCCTGCAGCGCGGCGCGCACCGATGACGGATGACGCGCAACCATCGCCGCTGAAGAGCCCCGTATTCCGGGCGCTGTGGATCGCCACGATCGTTTCCAACATCGGCACCTGGATGCACGATGTCGGCGCGGGGTGGCTGATGACCTCGCTTTCGACCGATCCGCTGATGGTCGCGCTCGTCCAGGCGGCAACCACGCTGCCGATGTTCCTGCTCGCACTTCCCGGAGGCGCGCTCGCCGATATCGTCGATCGCCGCAAGCTGTTGATCGGCGCGCAGGCATTCGGCCTGATCGGTGCCGCGCTGCTTGCAATCGCGACCTTTGGCGGCGTGACGACGCCGGTGCTGCTGCTCGGCCTCACCTTCGCGATCGCGTCGGGCGCGGCGCTCTCGGCGCCCGCCTTCCAGGCGATCGTCCCCGAGCTGGTACCGCCCGGCGCGGTACCGCAGGCGGTGGCGCTCAACAGCCTGGGCGTGAACATCGCGCGCGCGATCGGCCCCGCGCTGGGCGGCGTCATCATCGCGCTTTCCGGACCCGCCGCGGTCTTCGCGCTCAACGCGGTCTCGGTCGTCGGCATCCTGATCGTGCTCGCGCACTGGAAGCGCCAGCCATCGGCCTCACACCTGCCCCCCGAACATTTCTTCGGCGCGCTGCGCGCGGGCGCGCGTTATGCTGCGCAGGCTCCCGCGCTTCAGGTCGTGCTCGTGCGCAGCATCGGCTTCTTCCTCTTCGCCAGCGCATTATGGGCGCTGCTCCCCGTGATCGCGCGGCGCGAGCTCGGGCTCGGCCCTGCCGGCTATGGCGGGCTGCTGACGCTGATGGGACTGGGTGCGGTGGCGGGCGCGATGCTGCTGCCGCGGCTGCGCGGGCACGTGAGCGCCAATGTGATCACCGTCGTCGCATCTCTTATGTTCGCGCTCGCAATGGCTGGACTCGCGCTCGCGCACGACTTCGCCTCGGCGGGCGCGATGCTCGCGATCGCGGGACTGGCATGGATCGCGATGATGTCCTCGCTCAACGGCGCGGCGCAGCTGTCGTCGCCCGCATGGGTCAAGGCGCGGGCGCTCGCGGTCTATCTGGTGGTGTTCCAGGGCGCGATGACCGCGGGTGCCACGGGCTGGGGCGCGCTTGCCTCGCGCATCGGCATTCCCGCTACACTGGCGGCCGCAGCCGTCGGGCTTGTCGTGCTGTTGCTCCTGCTTGCCAGCCGCTATCCGCTCGGCACCGCGGCGAAGCTCGACCTGTCCCCCTCCTCGCACTGGCCGGCCCCCGTCGTCGAAGGCGAGGTCGCCCCCGATCGTGGTCCAGTGATGATCACGATCGAATATCGCGTCGATCCCGCACGCTGCGTCGCGTTCGCGCAGGCGATGCAACGGATGCGGCGCATCCGTCGCCGTGATGGCGCAATGAGCTGGGGACTGTTCGAGGATGCCGCAGAGCCCGGCGTCATCGTCGAGAGCTTCACCGTCGCAAGCTGGCTCGAACATTTGCGACAGCACGAACGCGTCACCCATGCCGACCGCGAGGATCAGGAGGTGGTTCGCGCCTTTCATATCGGAGAAGAGCCGCCGCTGGTACGACACCTGATCCAGCCATGAAAGCCGCCCACCTGTCACTGGCCCTGCTCGCCGCGATCGCGCCCGCCGCAGCCGCCGCGCAGGTCGAACAGGTAAACTGGCGCTATGACGAGGACTGGTCGGTGCTGCGCGATGCCGACACCGATCAGCAACAGGGCGGCTGGCACGCCGCGAAATATATCCCGCTGGATGACGACGGCGTCATCTATCTGAGCACCGGCCTTGAAGCGCGGGCGCGCTATGAAGGCTTTGACGACAATGGCTGGGGTAGCGCCAACGCGCCCGACGACGGCTATCTCTGGCTGCGGCTGATGCCCCATGCCGACCTTCACGCAGGGCCGGCCCGCGGCTTCGTCCAACTGATCGCGGGCTATGCGCGGGGGGTCGCCGGAGGGGCTGGCCCGGCCGACGAGACGGGCATCGATCTGCTCCAGGGCTTTGGCGATGTGCGCGTGCCGCTGGGGCGCGACGCCAGCCTGACGCTGCGCGGCGGTCGTGCGCTTGTCGCGCTCGGATCGGAGCGGCTTGTCGGGCTTCGCTATGGGCCGAACATTCCGCAGGCCTTTGACGGGGGGCGCGCGATCCTGGCGCTTGGCCCGACGCGGATCGATCTTCTCCGCCTCCGCCCCGTAGCCGTGGGCCAGAAGGATTTCGACGATTCGACGTCTGATGCGAAACGGCTGAGCGGGGTCTATGCGACCACGCGCATCGGCAAGCTGACCGATATCGATGCCTATGTGCTCGACTATCGCAACCGGGCCGCGCGCTTCGCGCAGGGCGCTGCGCCGGAGCACCGGCGGAGCTATGGCGTCCGTATCTTCGGAAGCAGCGGCGGCTGGTCGTGGAACTGGGAAGCGGTGCTTCAGCGCGGCGACTTCGGCGCGCGTCGCATCCGCGCCTGGACGCTCGCAACCGAGACCGCGCACCGCTTCGCCGATGCGCCGCTGAAGCCAAGGCTGCGACTGCGCGCGAATGTCGCGAGCGGCGACGGCGATTTGAACGACGAGACACTCGGCACCTTCAACCCGATGTTTCCCAAGGGCAAATATTTCGGCGAACTGTCACCGATCGGCCCCTATAACATCATGAATCTTCACCCGAGCGTCGACATGACGCTCGGCCACGGGGTCACGCTCGATCTCGCGATGATCGCCTATTGGCGGGCCAGCAGGCACGACGGGCTGTATGATGTGCCCGGACAGCTGATCCGCGCGCCCGGCGCCGCGACCGCGGGCTTCGTCGGCACCCAAGGCGAAATGCTGGTGGAATGGCAGGCGAGCGAGACGCTGTCCTTCGCGGCCTCGCTCTCGCGCTTCGCGCCGGGCGCCTTCATTCGCCAGACCGGAGCCGCGCGCACGATTCACATGGTGGGATTCGAGACGATGTTTCGCTTCTAGATATCGCCCATGCCGGCTTCCTCGACATCGTCCGCCCCCAGGCTGACGAACTGGTCGAGCAGCCATGATGCCGCCGGCCCCGGCGGGGTGTCGCGCCGCCAGATCCCTGCGAAACGATAGGTGCCGCCCGGATGGTCGGGCATGTGCAGCCGCACCAGCGTGCCCGCGAACAGATCGGGCTCGATCAGCGGCAGCGGCATGTTGCCCCAGCCGATCCCCTCGCGCAGCAGCGCGTGCTTGGCGCCGAGATCGGCAAGCCGCCATGTGCGCGGGCTTATCACCGAAAAATCGCGCCCCGCGGTGAAGGGTGAGCGGTCGGTTAGCACGAGCTGGACATAGTCACGCCCCGCTCCCGACGCGATCCGCTCCCTCCGTCCGAGTGGATGGTCCGGCGCCGCCACGGGCACCATCGGCACCGAGCCCGCCGACATGCTCTCGAGCCCTTCGACCCCCGCGGCAAGTGGCCCCGAAATGCCAATCACCGCCCTGCGTTCGAGCACCAGCGTTGGGATCGCGCCGAGTGTCTCCACATGCAACCTGAGCGACACCGTGGGATAATGCGCGGCAAAGGCGCGCAGCACCTTGCCGAGCCGCGGCGCTGGCAACATCACGTCGACCGCAAGGTCGACCTCAGCCTCGAGCCCGTCGAGCAGCCCCTTCACCTTGGCACGCAGCCCATCGATCCCCTGCGAGACCGAGCGCGCCTCGGCGAGCACTGCGCGGCCGGCATCGGTCAGCCGCGGCTTGCGCGCACCTTCGCGATCGAACAGCAGGACGCCAAGCTGCGCCTCGAGATTGGCGATGCCATAGCTGATCACCGACACCGCGCGATTGAGCCTTCGCCCTGCCCCTGCAAAACTGCCCTCGTCGACCACCGCGAGGAAGATGCGCAACTGATCGAATGTCGGGGTTCCGGGACTGGCCATCTTTCAACTCTTTCGAACAAAGACCACAGCTTTATCTGGGTAATATTGAAAGGCTGCAAGCCCTAGATAGTGACCAACGCCACCGGCACATCGCCGGGACGCAATCACGGAGACCTATGATGATCGAACTGCGCCCCTTCGCCGGACTCGGCGGCGAGAATCATGGCTGGCTCGACGCCAAGCACCATTTCTCGTTCGCCAACTATCATGACCCCAAGCGCATGCACTGGGGCAATCTGCGCGTCTGGAACGATGACACTATCGCACCCAACACCGGTTTCCCGCCGCACCCGCATCGCGACATGGAGATCATCACCTATGTCCGCGAGGGCGCGATCACGCACGAGGACAATCTGGGCAACAAGGGCCGCACCGAGGCGGGCGACGTGCAGGTCATGTCCGCGGGCACGGGCATCGCGCATTCCGAATATAATCGCGAGGACGTGACCACACGGATCTTCCAGATCTGGATCATCCCGACACGCACCGGTGAAAAACCGAGCTGGGGCGCCAAGCCCTTCCCCAAGGGCGACCGCAGCGGCCAGTTCGTCACGCTCGCCTCGGGCTATGCCAATGACGACGACGCGCTTCCGATCCGCACCAATGCGCGCGTGGTCGGCGCGACGCTCAAAGCCGGCGAGACCGCGGAATATACGCTGGGCAAGGATCGTCGCGCCTATCTCGTTCCGGCCCAGGGCACGGTCGAGATCGAGGGCGTCCGCGTCAACGCCCGCGACGGCGCGGCGATCGCCGAGATCGAGACGCTGCGCGTCACTGCGCTCGAGGACAGCGAGATCGTGATGGTCGACGCCGCCTGAACCGGAAGATCGCGCCATGCCCATGCATGGCGCGATTTTTTCGGCACCCCCTGAGCAATCGGAAGGGGCGCGCCTATCTCTGCGCTGGTCCCGACAGACAGGAGCAGAAGATGAGCGCACCCAGATTGTTCGAACCGTTGAAGCTGGGCTCGCTCGAGCTCGCCAATCGCATCGTCATCGCGCCCATGTGCCAATATTCGGCGGTCGATGGCTGCATGAACGACTGGCACCTCATTCATCTCGGCCATCTCGCACTCTCGGGCGCCGCGCTCCTCACGATCGAGGCCACCGCGGTGGTTCCCGAGGGAAGGATCACGCACGCCGATGTCGGGCTTTGGGACGATGCGACCGAGGCCGCGATCGCGCGCACGCTCGAAGGCATTCGGCGCTGGTCGGATATGCCCATCGCCATCCAGCTCGCGCATGCCGGGCGCAAGGCATCGTGCGAGGTGCCGTGGCAAGGCGGGGCGCAACTGCCGCCCGATCACATTCATGGCTGGCAGACACAGGCGCCTTCCGCGCTGCCCTTCGCCGTGCGCGATGTGGCGCCCCAGCCGCTCGATGCCGATGGCATGGCGCGAATCCGCACGGCCTTCGCAGATGCCGCGCGCCGCGCCGCACGGCTCGGGATCGACGCGATCCAGGTCCACGCCGCGCACGGCTATCTCCTCCACCAGTTCCTCTCGCCGCTCTCCAACCACCGCGACGACGATTATGGCGGCAGCCTCGAGAACCGGATGCGCTTCCCGCTCGAAGTCTTCGATGCGGTACGCGAGGTCTTTCCAGCCGAGCGGCCGGTCTCGGTGCGCGTCTCGGCGACCGACTGGGTCGAGGGCGGGTGGGATGTCGAGGAGACGATCGCCTTTGCCCGGGCGCTCGAGCGCCGAGGCTGCACCGCGATCAACGTGTCGAGCGGCGGGCTCGATCCTCGCCAGAAGATCCCGGCAGGCCCCAGCTATCAGGTACCGCTCGCCCGCGCGGTCAAGGCATCAACCTCGGTGCCCGTCATCGCCGTCGGGCTGATCACCGAATTCACACAAGCCGAAGCGATCCTGGCCACGGGTGATGCCGACATGATCGGACTCGCCCGCGCCATTCTCTACGATCCCCGCTGGCCGTGGCATGCCGCCGCGGCGCTTGGCGCCAGCGTCAGCGCGCCCCCGCAATACTGGCGCTCGCAACCGCGTGGACTGGCCGATCTCTTCGACGTGGCGAGCGATTGAGCCGGATTGCAGCTATTATCCGCCGCCGCTGATCAAGCGTTGAGCAGCAAGGCGTTACATTTCGGTCAACCTCCGGCTTGTCGCCACTGTGGCACACAGCTGCACGCCAAGCGTTGTCGGTACATGCCCTCCACCGTCATCCGCTCCTTTGACTATGATGCGGCGCGCCACAGGCTCGATATCGAATTCGTGAGCGGGCGGAGGTATCGTTATTACGACGTGCCCGAGCAGGTTGCGGGCGCCCTGCGCCGCGCCTTTTCCAAGGGAACATTTTTCAACAGCCGTATCCGCGGCCATTATCGCTACCGCGCGCGGAGCTGACGGCACGGCTGGCGGACGATGGGCCGAGCGCAATGTGCCGTTCGACTATGGTCCCGCTAGCAGCGGATAGGGATTGACCGGGATCCCTTGATACCAGCGCTCGCCCGGCTTCATTCGATGAAGGGCAAAATGGAGGTGCGGCGCAGACGGATCTGCATTTCCCGTGGAGCCGACAGCCCCGAGCGATTGTCCGGGAGTTATCTGCATGCCCTCGTGAAGACCTGGGGCATAGTTTTGCAGATGCGCGTAATAGTAGATCCACGCGCCGTCAGGACTTCTGACATAGATTGTGTTGCCCCCGGCCTCGCTCACGAAGAGCTTTTCTACCGTACCCGGCGCTGCCGCGATAACGGCGGTGCCTGCGGGTGCCATGATGTCGATCGCATCATGGTGCCGCACACCCTCGGCTCGACTTTGCGTAAAGGTGTCGACGAGCTGTGCTCGCTGGATCCCAACGACCGGCAAAGTCAGTTCCTGCCCATCGTCGGTTGCTTCCGTTATTGGTGGGGCTTGGGTACCAACGGTGCGTAACAACGCCGCGTTCCAGAAGAGGCTGGTGGCAGCCACGGAGATCACAGCCGTCACCACGACGGCAAAGGCAGTGCCGGCCCGCATTATTCGACCAGGTGGGCGGCTGTTCCAGGCTCGATCATGAGGGCTAGCCGTGCTGCATCCCAGTTCGTCAAGCGGATGCAGCCGTGGCTTTCCGACCGGCCGATTTTCTCCGGCTCGGGTGTTCCGTGGATGCCGTAATGCTTCTTCGAGAGGTCGATCCAGACAACCCCAACCGGCCCATTGGGGCCGGGCGGCAGCACCGCCTTGTCGTCGCTGGCCGACGCGTCCCAGAATAGCTCGGGGTTATAATGAAAGCTTGGATTGTAGGAGGTTCCCTTGATCGTCCATTTGCCAATGGGCAGCGGATCGCGCTCGCTTCCCATCGTGGCCGGAAATTGCGCGATCAGCCGATCGCCTTCATCGAACACCTTGAGCACGCCTTCCGATTTATCCACTTCGAGCCTCTCGGCCTTGGGCTGTGTCGCACCAACGCCAAGACTGGCCAAGGTCGTGCGCCACGCCTCATCGGAGATCTTCGCTGGGTCGACCGCGTCGTTTCCTATGTTGGGAACGCGGATCGTCCGCCCGGCGCCGACGAGCGTCTCGGGAGAGTTGAGCTCGATCAGCGTGGCCGCATTTGTATGGAAACGCTCACCGAGCTTTTCCATAAGATTGCGATAGCCAAGTGCGGGCAGCTTTGCCTGCCCCTCGAGTTCGTCTGGAATCGAAGGCGTAAATGGCCCTTGAGCGAAAGCGGCCGGAATCGTCACAATCCGGGTGGGAGCGATGCTGTTCCAGGGGGAGAGTGCCGACTTTGTTGCCGCATCGAGTTTGCCGCTGGGTTCAAGGTCGCGCGATTGCTGAAATCCCCGCAGCGCCGCTGCGAACGACTTGCCCTCCTTGCCGTCGATGACACCGCTGCTGAAGCCGAGCCGTTCGAGCACGATCTGCGCCTGCATGATGGGTCGGGGCTCGTCGGGGGCAAGTGGTTGCTCGCTCACCGGTCGGCCCGCTGGAGAGGGAACACTTTGGACCGCTGCCGCCGGAGGCTCCACAGGCGCGGGACGGTTACGCGATACGACGAGGGTCACGCCGACAATGAGGGCTGCAAGCACCAGCAAAAGAATGACACGCAAACGAGCCTCCAATGTCTGTTTTGAAGTAACGCTGGCGCACCGGGCTTTGATCCAGTTGCACAACGGCTGATCACTTACGTGTGGTAAGAGCCGCGAAAATCGACGAGGGAGTGGCGTCTGACCCCGGGGCCCGCCGGGATATCTTGGTCACGCGGAGCAACGACATGCCTGGAAGATTGCGGCGCACTGCTCGCTTCATTGTCGTGACGACCTATGGCGGCCAAGAGGATCGGCCATGCCTTCGCATCTGGCCGTCGAGACCGGCGTGACCGCATGCGTCTCGAACGTCGCCATTCGCGTCAGTAGTTCAGTTTTGGATACCAATCCGTTCCCCGTCCATCTGGTGTCAGATCAAGAATAGACCACAACGAAGCGATATCGGGTGCGTCCCGCGGATCCTGCCCTGGATCCGCCATTTCCCTCGTCATCTCACTGGCCCAGAAGAGGCGTGTCTTTGCGCCATCGCGCTTAAAAATAATCAGGGCCGGGTTCTCGCTACCGTCATCGTTGAGGAGTCCGAGGTCGCTGGCATAGTCGTCCCCCACCGTCTGGACGAACTCGAGATTCTGCCAGCTGCGCTCGGACGCAAAGGCGAGTTGACGCTCGACCGGGCTGCGCCCCAAAACTTTCAGCGCGACGCGTTGCTTGATGTCGGCGGCATTGCCATTCACCGCGCCCAGCCAGTTGGTGCACATTGGACATGGACGCTCGCGTTCCGGACCGTACATCCAGAAATAGGTGACAAGCGCCTCATGCTCGCCGAACAGGTCTCCAAGCCCGACTTCGCTGCCGTTCTGATCCTTGAAGCGATAGTCCTTTTCTATCAGCGGTCCCGGCGGCAAGGCACGGCGCTGCTCCACCAGGCGAGTCATGTGCCGACGGAATTCAATCTCTTCGGCCAGTAGTGCCTGTCTGGCGTCACGATACGCCGCACTCTCGCCAGGAAAGGGCGTACACGCCTTCGACGCCAGCTCCGTTGCGCGTGTGAGAGGACGAGTGGTCATGACGCATTCCCATTATCACCGCCCGGCGGGCAACGCGCAGCGCACCCGTCCGGTTGCGCCGTTCAACGCGTTTCACGACGCTACGCCATTTCGAGCTCGGTGAATTTGACGGGTATGATCCGTCGAACGTCGATCCGACCGTCCGATGCCTTCTCGACGACAGCGAGATCCTGTCTCGCCTGCTCACCCAGCGGAATGATCAAGCGTCCGGTCGGCTTCAGCTGAGCCAGCAGAGCGAGGGGAGGCTGCTCCGCAGCCGCCGTTACCAGTATTCCGTCGAACGGCGCATATTCGGGCCAGCCACGCGTGCCGTCTCCTACCCGGATTTCGATATCGTCATATCCGGCAAGTCCGAGGCGGATATGCGCCTGTTCGGCAAGTTCTTCCACAATCTCGACAGTCCATATTCGGGTGCCGAGCTCTGCCAGAATGGCGGCCTGATAACCGAGGCCCGTGCCGATCTCGAGAATCCTGTCGTGCCGTCCGGGCGCCAGGAGATGGATCATGAGCGCTGCAATGAATGGCTGCGAGATCGTTTTGTCAAAGCCTATCGGCAGGGGGCCGTCATGATAGGCGACCGCCGCGAACTGCTGCGGCACGAACAGATGGCGCGGCACACGCAGAAATGCCGCACGGACAGTGTCGTCAATCCGATCGCTTCCGATCTCCTCGCTCATGAGATCGAAGGAGACATCGATCGTCTCGACCATATGGCGCCTGAAAATGGCGAGATGCTGCTCGGTGAGCGGCTTCATGTCCGGCATCCTGATAATGGCCCAGACTGTAAGAACGCAGTATCGGCCAATGGTATCATCGGCACGCCATTTTCGTCCCAACGCCTACCGGTTGAAAACGGTGGACGGCGTGACCCGCCAAACACAGTTGCCGACATCGTCGGCAACGAGCAGTGCGCCCGCCTTGTCGACGGCAACGCCCACCGGCCGCCCCATCGCCTGGCCCTGATCATTGACAAAGCCGATGAGAATGTCCTGCGCGATCCCTGCGGCACGGCCGTTTGCGAAAGGAATGAACACCACCTTGTAGCCGCTATGCGGGTTGCGGTTCCACGAGCCGTGCTGCCCGACAAAGGCGCCGCCGCGATAGACGGGAGGAAGCAAGGTTCCGCGATAGAACGCCAGCCCCAGCGCGGCGGTGTGCGATCCAAGCGCGTAATCAGGCACGATCGCCCTGGCGACGAGATCGGGCCGCTGTGGCTTGACCCGCTTGTCGACATGTCGCCCGAAATAGCTGTACGGCCAACCATAAAAGCCGCCATCACGCACGCTCGTCATATAGTCGGGGACCAGATCGCTACCCAGTTCGTCGCGCTCGTTGACGGTGGTCCACAGCAAGCCGCTGGCAGGCTCCCAGGCCAGCCCGTTGGGATTGCGAAGACCCCAGGCGAAGATGCGACGGGTGCCGGTCCGCCGATCGATCTGCCAGATCGCCGCGCGTCCCTTCTCGGCTTCCAGGCCATTTTCGGCAACGTTGCTGTTCGAGCCGACGGTGGCGTAGAGGTGGCCGCCGTCCGGACTGGAGATGATGTTCTTGGTCCAGTGATGGTTGAGCGTGCCGCCGGGAAGATCGACCAATTTGGTGCCCGGGATCGTTATGCGCGTTTGCCCCGTCCGGTACGAGTAGCGCACAATCGCGTCGGTATTGGCGACATAGAAGTCATTATCGACGAGCTGCATGCCGAAAGGCGAGTTCAATCCGTCGAGAAAAATGGAGCGCGTCTCCACCATGCCGTCGGCGTCGGCGTCGCGTAGCAACGTGATCCGGTTCGCGCTGGGCACCGCTGAACCAGCCTTCTTCATGAACATCTTCAGGAACCAGCCTTTTATGCCCTTTCCATCGTCAGGGCGCGGCGGAGCAGCGGTTTCAGCGACAAGCACATCGCCGTCCGGCAGCACATGTATCCAGCGAGGATGATCGAGGTCGCAGGCAAAGGGCGAAACTGCCAGCCCTCGGGCCGCGACAGGGCGGGCCCCGGCTGGCCACCCGGTCGCCTCGGCAACCTTTACGGTAGGGATCAGCGTTTGATTGGGCGGCGGCAGGGTGGGCGCGGGTCCCATTCCAGCCGACAGGGGAAGCTTGGCACGATCGCCACAGGCGGCAAGGCACAGCAGCAGAATAGCGGACAGAGTCTGGCGATATTCGGCGCGCATCCCGGCAGGTCCAGCGCCCTCCCGTTGCACAAACGATCCGACTGGAGCGAGCGTTCCCGAAGTCGTAGCCGCGCCAATTGAAGGGCGTGGAACAAGTGTACCGGGGATGGGTTGACCCGAGCAGGAGGTCACGCTCATGACACTCTCGCTCACCAGTCCCGCCTTTGCCGAGGGCGCGCGCGTCCCGGACCGGTTCGTGCGCGACGGGGCCAATCTCTCGCCGCCGCTTGAATGGAGCGACGCTCCCGAAGCGACGCGAAGCTTTGCACTGATCGTCGAGGATCCCGATGCGCCGGGCGGCACGTTCCGCCACTGGGCCGTCTATGACATTCCTGCCGGCAAGCCAGGACTCCACGAGGGTGACGGCAGGCCGAGCAGCGAATTGCGCCAGGGCGCCAATGATTTCGGCAATATCGGTTATGATGGCCCCCAACCGCCCGCACGGCACGGCCCGCATCATTATCACTTCCGCTTGGCCGCGCTCGACGTCGATCGGCTCGACATCGAGCCTGGGGATCGTGCGGCAGCGATCTGGGCAGCGACGCAACCTCATATTCTAGCGCAGGCCGAACTGGTTGGCATCTTCGAGCGCTAGGCATCCGGCGGGAGGGAATGGATCAGGGACTGTCAAGAAATGTTCGGCGGAGAAACACAATGACCCAATCAGGAAACAGGCCGCGCGGCGGCAGCGACGCAGATCCGCGCCAGCGCCCACCTGCACCCTCGCAATCGGGAAGCAGTGGGGGCGCCACCGCAACCGAGATCGGATCACGTGACGAGGAAAGGACCGCGCTCGGCGGGGATCCGCAGCCAACGCGCGCGACCAAGGCCGACAAGGTGCAGCCGAACATGCCGAAGCGCGCCGACCACGAGGAAGCGAAGAAGGGCTGACGAAGCCCGGATCGCAGATAGTGGCTCGGGGTTTCGAGCTGTGAGCCAGACATGGGACCGCTCAGGAACGAGGTAATGGAGAAGGATCATGGCGACCGCCAGGAATAGATCGCAAAATTCCGCCAATCAGCATAGCGCACTGAAAATGATGGGTGTGGCAGCGCTCGGCGTGGCCGCCGGCCTCGCAGCCAATTTCGGCCGCAAGCTCGCGGTCCAGGCGCCAGGCATGTTTGCTGGAAGCTGGCGCGACGCCCTGGCGACCGAGCACAGGGCGGTGCTCAAGCTGTTCGATGCCATGGAAGCAACGAGCGACAGGCAGACAACCCGGCGGGCGATGCTGCTTTACCAGATCAAACACGCGCTCGGCAGGCATGCGTTCCAGGAAGAAAATGTCATCTATCCCGCCATGCGCGAACATGGCGCGCGTGAAGAGGCCGAACGGCTGGTCGTCGAGCATGGCGACGTGAAGCATTATCTATTCGAGCTCGACACCATGCCCAACAATGGTGCGAGTTTCCTTTCCACCATCGCTTCGCTGCGCGAAAGCCTCGAGGCCCATATGAAGGCCGAGGAACAGGAGATTTTTCCAGCCTTCGACGCAAAGCTGGGTGATGCCGAACGCAAGGCGCTGATGGCGAGCATGAACAAGGAGGGGCTAAAGCTTGCGTGACCGTCGGCCGGAAGGAATGCGTGCCGTCTCCACAGCCGCATCGTTCAGGGCTTTTCGACAAACTGTCCTGTCGCAGCCGAAATGAGCGGACCCTTGAGCACTGCCGCCCGTTCACTCCTCATCCAGCAAAGGAGAGGACCCATGACCCAAGATATCGCAACCGACGAAACCTCGACACTCATTGCGTCCAACAAGGTAGAGGGCACCGCGGTCTATGGCCGCGATGGAGAGCGCCTTGGCTCGATCTACAATTTCATGGTCGATAAGATGTCAGGCAACGTCCAGTATGCAGTGCTGTCGTTCGGCGGCTTTCTCGGTGTCGGACAGGATTATTATCCGCTGCCATGGAGCATGTTGACCTACGACACGAACCAGGGCGGCTATGTCGTCGACCTCGACAAGTCCCGGCTCGAGGGTGCACCGCGCTATGCGGCGGGCCAGGAGCCGGTCTATGACCGCGACTATGGACGCAGCGTCTACGATTATTACCGCGTGGACTATCCCTGGTAAGCAGACAAGGGCCCGCCCCCTGACGAGGGAGCGGGCCCTATTTCGAGCGCGCCCGGACGCGCTGCCCTTTGCATTCAGCCGTTCACGATGGTGCCACCATTGGGATGGAGCACCTGCCCCGACATGTAGCTCGCGTCCTCGCATGCGAGGAACAGAAAGCTCGGTGCCACCTCATTGGGCTGACCGGCGCGGCCCATCGGGGTATTCTCGCCGAAATGTTCGAGCTTTTCGGGGGACGATCCGCCGGAAGGATTGAGCGGCGTCCAGATAGGACCAGGCGCGACGGCGTTCACGCGTATGCCCTTGCCGACAAGATTCTCGGAAAGGCTGCGCGTAAAGGCGGTAATCGCCCCCTTGGTGCTTGAATAATCGAGCAGTTCCTCCGAACCCTCATACATCGTAACGCTCGTGCAATTGATGATTGCTGCGCCTTTGTTGAGATGAGGCCGTACGGCCTGCGTCAGAAAGAACATGCCGAAGATGTTGGTCTGGAAAGTGCGCCTGAGCTGTTCTTCGGTGATGTCGCGGATATCCTTGTCGGGATGCTGTTCGCCCGCATTGTTGACGAGGATGTCGATGCGCCCGAAGCGGCCGATCACCTGCCGTACCGCCTCGGCGCAGAATGCTGGATCGCCGATGTCGCCAGCGATCGTGATCGCCCGGCGCCCTTCGCGTTCGACAATCTCCCGGGTCTTTGCAGCGTCGTCATGCTCACAGAGATAGAGGACAGCAATGTCCGCTCCTTCACGGGCGTAGAGCGCTGCAACCGCGCGGCCGATCCCACTGTCGGCGCCAGTGATGATCGCGACCTTGCCCTTCAGACGATCAGAACCCGCATAACGCGGCTCCCAGTCAGGCTTGGGCTCCAGCCGGCTTTCATGGCCGGGCAGCGCGTCTTCATGGATCATCGGTTCCTGGACGGGCATGGCACTGTTCCTTCCAGCTGCTCCCCGCTGCTCGGTTTGGGGCCAGCCGGCTTACCGCCGGAGACCTGCCGTCCCGGCTGAATAACCGCCGACGCGGTCAATGGCTCCCGCTCGCCCCGTATTTCCGCGCGGCGTTCGATCCATGCGGCGCCGCGAAGACAGGCAGCGCGAAGCCCATTACCCCAACATCTGCTTGGAAATATCAACTTGGCCGTGCGGAGCGTTTATCCACGCGTACAAGTTATCAAGCGAGGCGGGAGCGCAGGAGATCGACGATGGCAGACCTGGTGAGCAAGAATCCCGCCCCCGGCGCCACCGCCTTGCTGATCGTCGACCTGATCAACGACCTGCGCTTTCCCGGCGGGCGCGAGATGTGCGCGCAAGCGACCGCCGCGGCCGCCCGGATCGATCGGCTGCGCGACGCAGCGACCGAACATGGCGTGCCCGTTGTGTATGTAAACGACAATTACGGCTTATGGCATGTCGGGGCGCCCGGGATTGTCGAATTCTGCATGCGGCCCGAAAGCCATGGACAGGAGTTCGTTCAGCGTCTGGCGCCGCGCGACGAGGACTATTTCGTAGTCAAGCCGCAATTCTCGGGATTCTATGCCACGAACCTGCCGGTCTTGCTCCCCAGGCTCGGCGTCAGCCGGCTGATCCTGACCGGGATCGCGACAGATATCTGCGTCCTGTTCACCGCCGCGGACGCGCATATGCGCGACTATGATATTTGGGTGCCAAGCGATGCGAGCGCAAGCAGCAGCGCGCAGCGCCACGCCTGGGCACTCGACATAATGGCAAAGAGCATGGAAGCCGAAACGCGTTCTACAGAGGAATTGGCCATGCGGGATTGGCTGGCCGCAGCGGACTGACGACCGCCTTACCGGTCACACGAGGAACATGGCGAGCGCCGCTGCACCCATCACGAGCGTCGCGGCCCAGCCAAACAGAGTCATTTCCCGCAAGCGATCCGTCGTCATTCAACCCCGGCACGGGCTGATCGCGGGCGCGCGGGCCAGCACGGCGCGGTAGAGCGCCAGATAGCGATCCGCCATCTGGCCGACCGTGAAGCGGGCCTCGACTGCGCGCCTGCAAGCGGTGCGATCGATTTCCGCCAGCCTTCCGATCGCAACGACGGCCTGGTCCAGAGTATCGACGAGAAAGCCCGTTACGCCATGCTCGATGAGTTCGGGCATCGCGCCGCGGCGATAGGCGATCACCGGCGTGCCGCAAGCCATCGCCTCGATGACCGATAGCCCGAACGGCTCGTCGAAATGAATGAGATGCAACAGCGCCTTCGCCTCGCCGAGGACGCTCAGACGTTGCTGCCCGCCTATGCTGCCAAGATAGGAAACCGTATCGCCGTCGATTGCGGGCGCCACGTCGCGCGCATGATAGGCCCGGTCCTGGACGATGCCCGCCATGACGAGGCGGTGACCAGTCGCGCGGGCCGCTGCGATCGCATCGACGGTGCCCTTGTCGGGATGGATGCGGCCGAAAAAGAGGAGTGCCTCGCCACGGTTGGGATTGAAGGGAAATTGCTCGACCGGGATGCCGTGATGGATGGTCGCCGCATATTCGAGCTCTGGATGCCGGTCGGCGTCGCTGATCGCGACATAATGAACGCGATCCTGGTAGCGTTGGAAAATCGGCAGGATGCGTTCGGACGAGAAGCCGTGAATGGTCGCGACCATAGGCGTGTCCACCAGCCGCGAAAAGGCGAGCGGCATGAAGTCGGCCTGGTTGTGGATGAGGTCGAACGCATCGGCCCGTTCGAAGAGGCGCGCAATATGGATGGCTTCCCACACCTTGGCATCCAGAGCCGGATCCTCGGAATAACCGCAGGGAACAATCGCCTCGAGCCTGGCGGCCGTCACGGAGTTGACGGTCGCGAAAAGCGTGACGTCGATGCCGCGCGCGACCAGCGCCTCGGTAAGCTGGCTGGTCACGAGTTCCCAGGGGCCATAGTCGCGCGGCGGCGTCGCCCAGGAAATGGGCGCAAGCATCGCGACCCGCATGGCGCTCATGCGAACACCCTCACGACCACGCCCTCATCGGGCGCAAGCGTCAGACTGCGTGAAGCGGTCACCGGACGGTGGGCCAATGTCGAGACGAGCATTTCGCTTTGACTGGCGCCCTCCGGCAGATCGAAATTTTGAGGTTCGCCACTCAGGTTGAGCAGGACGAGCAGATGCTCATCAACGGCACGACGCTCATAGGCCAGCAAATCTTCGGGTGAATCGAGAAGGCTTATGGTGCCGTCCGCAAGCGCCCGATGCTCGCGGCGGAGCGCGAGCAGGCGCCGGTGGAGCCCCAGCATCGAATCCGGGTCCCCATTTTGCGTTTCAACGTTCCGCACATGCCAGTCGCTATTGAGCGGCAACCAGGGTTCGACATCGCTAAATCCGGCATGCGGAACGTCCCCTTGCCAAGGCATGGGGGTGCGAACGGGATCGCGGCCGAGACCAAGACCCGGTTCGCGAAACTCGCGCGGGTCGCGGACCCGCTCCGGCGGAATATCGACGGACCCGATACCCAGCTCATCGCCATAATAGAGCGTGGGCGTTCCACGAAGGGTCAACAGCAGCATCGCGGCGACGCGTGCCTGTGCCTTGCCGACCCTTGCTGCGATGCGCGGCCGGTCGTGATTGCCCAGCACCCAGTTTGGCCAGGCGCCGGACGGAAGCGCAGCCTCATAATCGGCGATCAGATGCGCGAGAGTCCGCGCGTTCCAGGGCGCATCGATCAACTGGAAGTTGAAGGGCATGTGTACGCCCGCGCCGTCGCCATAATATGTCATGAGTCGCTCGAGCGGCAGGTAGACCTCGCCGATGAGCAGCCGATCACCGTAGTCGTCCGCCAATCGCCGCATATCGGCTGCGATGTCGTGAACCTCGGGCTGATCGGTTGAATGCAATTGCAGAACACTATGCATCTCGCCCATGCCGGTGCGGTAATCGGGATTGGTCGGATTGTCCGGAAAGCCTTCCGCCTTGATCAGGTGCCATAATACGTCGATCCGGAAACCGTCGACGCCCCGGTCCAGCCAGAAGCGAAGCACGTCCAGCATTGCCTTGCGGACTTGGGGATTGCGCCAGTTGAGATCGGGCTGTTCCTTCAGGAAGGCGTGATAGTAATATTGGGTGGTCGCGGGATCATATTCCCATGCCGGACCGCCGAAATCGCTGATCCAGTTGTTGGGCGGTCCGCCGCCAGGCGCAGGATCGCGCCAGATATACCAGTCGCGCTTTGCGCTCGATCGCGAAGAACGGCTTTCAGTGAACCACGAATGCTGGCTTGAACTGTGATTGGGCACGAAATCGAGAATGAGCCTGATACCGCGCGCATGCGTTGCCGCAAGCAGCCGGTCGAAATCACCAAGCGTTCCGAAGAGCGGATCGATGGCGCAATAATCGGCGACATCATATCCGAAATCCGCCATGGGTGAGCGGAATATGGGCGATAGCCAGATCGCATCCACGCCCAGGCCTGAAAGATAGTCGAGCCGGCGTTCGATACCCGCAAGATCGCCGACGCCATCGCCGTTGGCGTCCTGAAACGAGCGGGGGTAGATCTGATAGATCACGCCCTGCCGCCACCAGCTTGCACCCATTTGTTCGGCCTCCGATCCACGCAATAGGACAACGCCACGCGGGCACGCAGGTTCACCGCCCCGCCCTGTTATGACGGGGAGCATATGGGAGGGATATTGCGCTTTGCGGATGCGTTCAGCGAGTGTCTCAATCAGTCGGAATACGACCATGGACATCATCGAACGGATCGCTCGCGTGCTCGCGGGATGCCACTATAGTCGAAATGCCCACGGCGCCACGCCGCCCGGCCAGAGCGCCGCCGAGCTCGTCGATGCGAGCTGGGAAGAGTTCGAGGGCGAGGCCGTCGCGGTGCTGAAGGCGATGCGCGATCCGCCTCCGGCGCTCGCCGACGATCCCGAAGCGGAGCGGGCATGGGAGCGTGTCATCGCAAGCGCGCTGGGGGTCGATCCATCAGGATGATCGGGTTTGCTGGCAATCGTCCTGATCATCGTGCTTGTGCTGCTCGGTCGCCCTTGAGCCGCAGCGTGATCGAATTCTCCCGGATGCCGTGAAAAAAGGCTGCGCCAGCGAGCCACAGCCAAGGCCGGGAACGAAAGGTCTTGCCCAAGCTTTTCCGGGACATGTTCTACGTTGCTCTGGCTGCCGACTATGACGGTACGCTAGCCCAGGACGGCCTCGTTCCTGAGACGACGATCGCATGCCTTCGCCGTTTCAGGGAAAGCGGCAGAAGGTTGATCCTGGTCACGGGGCGCGAGCTTCCCGAACTGCAGCGCCTCTTCCCGGAAATCGGCATGTTCGACGCGGTCGTGGCCGAAAATGGCGCGCTGCTTTTCTTGCCGGCTGAAGGCGAAGTCCGGTCGATCGCGCCCGCGCCGCCACCGGAACTCGTTTCGGCGTTGACGGCGCGCGGCATCGCACCGCTGTCGGTCGGCCAGAGCATTGTCGCCACCTGGTCGCCGCATGAAGGCACGGTGCTGGAAGTCGTGCACGAACTGGGGCTGGAATGGCAAATCATCTTCAACAAGGGCGCGGTGATGTGCCTTCCGCCGGGAATCAATAAATCGAGCGGACTCGCGGAGGCGCTTTCCTGCCTGAAGCTCTCGCCGGTCAATGTCGTCGCCATCGGCGACGCCGAAAACGATCACGCATTCCTGATGGCATGCGGATATTCGGCAGCCGTCGCGAACGCGCTCGAGTCCGTGAAGCGCGAGGTCGATCAGATCACTTCGAACGATCATGGTGCGGGTGTCTGCGAACTGATCGCGCGCTGGCTCGAGCAACCGGATTCATTCGGCATTCGCGCGTCGCGGCACGGCGTGCGGCTGGGACGGGCCGAACAAGGCGTCGTCCGTCTCAACGCCGCGCACAGTATCACGCTCATTGCGGGCGCCTCGGGGGCGGGAAAATCAAGTCTCGCAATGGCGCTGATCGAGCAGATTCTTGCATCAGGGACACAGATCGCTGTGGTCGATCCGGAGGGCGATTATGATGTCCTTGATGGCATCGCCCAGTTGGGATCCGCGGAACGAGCACCGCTGGTCGAGGAAGCAATCGCCCTGCTCGACCGTCCGGATGAAAGCGTGGTGCTCGGCCTCCTCGACGTCCCGATTCCGGACCGCCCTGCCTTTTTCGCTGATTTGCACGGAGCCATCAGTGCCATGCGCCCGCGCCATGGCCGACCTCACTGGTTGTTGCTCGATGAAAGTCATCATTTCTTTCCAGCAACCCAACCTGACACCATAATGTCCGGTGCCGCAGCCCTGCCGGGTTCCATCTTTATCGCCTTGAAGCCGGAAGAAATGGCCATTTCGCTGGTCAGGTCGATCAACACGCTCGTCGTGACCGGACCGGAGGCAGCCCAGGTGGTCGCAACTTTCTGCACACTGTCCGAAACCGAGATTCCGATGCTGCCGTCTCGTCCGCCGGGTGACGATGAGGTGTGGTTCTGGGACAAGGCCAGCGGCGATCCTCCATATGTGGTTACGGTCGAAGAGCCGGTGGCACAGCACAAGCGCCACATTCGCAAATATGCCGAAGGCGCCTTGAGCATCGATCGCAGCTTTTACTTTCGGGGTCCCGAAGCCCGGCTCAGATTGCGCGCACAGAATTTGATCGCATTTGTCGAGCTTGCCGAGGGTGTCGATTCCGAAACCTGGCTCCACCATCTTCGTCAGGGTGATTATTCTGCGTGGTTCCGGGACGTCATCGGAGACGACGAACTGGCCGATGAGGCGGCGATCGTCGAGCGATGCAATTCATCTGATGCAGGCACCAGCCTCGCGCTGATCCGGGCAGCGATCCAGCGGCGCTATACCGAACCGGCGGGCGATGAGTGAACTCCTCTCACGAAATCTCGGGCTCCGCATGCCGCGCGTCCCTCGCTCTCTTATCTTTGAGTGGCGACCGGCAGTTACGGCACCGGAACAAACCCAACACGCCCGGCGTTTCATTTACCTGGACAGGAGGATCGCATGGCCGATCTCAAACCTGCTCGCGGAATGCAGGTCTTAACCGCCGATGGTGAACTCATTGGCATGGTCGAAAACGGGTCGCCCGAAGGGTTCATTATCAGAAGGTTGGGCTCAGCCGACGGCGAGCTTCAGACCATACCCCATGATTGGGTGGATGCCGTCGACCGACAGGTTCGACTAAACCGGACGGGTGCCGAAGCCGCCGCCGGCCTGAAGGCACGAACGTTCGAGCGCGCGGCTCATCCTGATCACGGCAAACACGGCGGCCGGCCGGGATTCAGGATGCACTGGGCGATCTGGCTGGTCCTGATCCTGATCGCTGTCGCGATCGCCGTGTGGGTACTGATGCGATAGCCCAATTTAGGGGCAATCATCATCTGCCAGCAGCATTCCGACCTGCAAGCGCGGCGAAGATCCATAGAATGACAAATGCCGCGATGGCGAGGGGGTCCGCTTGGTGAGGCGGAAAGCCGGTCCGTTCAGTAGACCTTGGCTGAACGGTGGACCGCCGCACGCCACGTTTTCCTAGTCCCTCATCCACGAGTAATCCTCTTCCATCACCTCAGTGATGGGAAAACCCTGTTCGTCGCGCGCCGGCTTGAAGCGGTAGCGATCGACGATCACGCGACAGGTCATCGCGTCGACCTCGGGATAGCCGCTCGGCGCGATGATCTCGCATCGGTCGACGCGGCCGGAGGGACCGACCGCGTAGCGGACGCCGATCTTGAGCCGACCTGCCCCCCTGGCGGAGGCCGGAAAGTCCGAATTGCGAAAGCGGCCGCGGATTTGCCGGGCGCCGGTGAATCCCCCGCCGTCGCCGACACCCTCGCCCTGCCCCGAACCGGCGCCTCCCGGTCCTTCGCCCGTTCCGACGCCGCCCGTGCCGCCCCCCGCCGGGCTATCGCCGGTTATCACGGGCGGCACAGCGATCAGACGGGGCGGGGCCGGGATCACCGGGGCTGGTGTTGCGGCTTGCGGCAACGGCCGCGCCTTCGGGGCCGGCGCAGCGCCACCCGGTTCAGCGGACTCGCGCGGTTCTGGTGGCGGCTTGCGGGGCGGCTCAGGCGGCGGAGGGGGCTCCAGAGCGAAAACGATGGGCGGCGCGGGCTCCAAGTCGGGCGGTCCAGGCAAGGTCACCCTTAGCCCGGCGATGAACGCATAGCCCAGCAGGGCATGTATCGCCACCACGCCAAAAGCTGCGCCCACCCTGCCGGATGCCGATGATCGCCCGGCGGGGAGGCCAGCCATGCCCGCACCGATGGAGGTCGGACGCGACCCCGCCTAGTCGCGGTAGACGCGGCGACCGTTCCTATCGATGTAATATTGCCGGCCGCGGCTATCACGATACCATTTGCGCTGGCCCTCCGACGTGACCGCGCCGACGGCCGCACCGCCGACCGCGCCGATTGCCGCGCCTTCCGCGACACCAAGGCCAGGGATCACCGCACCGGCTACCGCACCGCCGACACCGCCGATACCGGCGCCGCGCAGCGCGTCGCGCGACGTTTCGTCGTGCGCGCATCCTCCAAGACCTGCGAAGGTCGCGAGGCCTGCTGCGATTAGCATTGTCTTGCGCATGTTCGCCTCCAATTTTGATGCCAATTTTGATGTAAACTCAACGCCCGGCGCCGCCATTGGTTCTACATATCGGACGGATCGTTCCGGGTATCGGGCGGACGAATGCTTAGGGGCGCGGTGAGAATCGAACCGCTGTCGATCGCGCATCTTGGCTGGCGGGCACGCCCCGCACACCTAACGTCCGCCGATCAGACGGTCTGCGAATGAAGGCCGCTGGTCCGCGTGATCTCGCAGAGCGCCTCGCCGGCACGCGGCGCCTCGCCATTGGCGGCAAGATCGCTGATCGATACGATGCCCACGAGCCGCTTCTCGCGGTCGAGGACGGGCAGGCGCCTGACCTGGATATTGCCCATATTGTCTAGCACATCGTGAACATCGTCATCGGCGAAGCAATATTTGACCTCCGCGCTCATCACATCGCGCACCGTCGTACCCGCCTCCTTGCCATTGGCTACGACGCGCACCGCGATGTCACGATCGGTGAGGATGCCGACCAGTCGATCATTTTCCCCGACGGGCAGGATACCCGCATCGATCTTGCCCATCGTCCGCGCAGCCTGCTGCACCGTTTCATCGGGATCGGCGATGCGCACCTCGCGCGTCATGCACTCGCTCACTTTCATCTCAGCCTCCTTGCGGATCGAGTTTCCCCTTTCTGTCCCGCCCAGCCGCAGCGCCCTTTGGCCGTTACAGCGCCGCCTGGATCAACGCGGCAAGAATGACCATCCCCACGAGCGCGGCGATGAAGATGGCGCGACTCCAGCGATGGCGGAGGATAATCTCACCCTGACGCACATCCTGGGCCGAATAGGTCTTTCGTTCGCTTGCCATTGTGCTCACTCCATTGTCGCCCATCGCTCGCTGAAGTGCCCATGCCGCGCCTGTCGCGTCAGGCGCTCGAATTCCTGGCCGCCCATGTGGACCAGCGAGACGTGATCGCCGGCCTCAAAATAAATGTCGGGCTGATCATCGAGACTGTTGTCGACGATCGTCGCAATTCCATATCCGGTGCCGAGCGGGGGAACCGCGCCGGGTGCGCAGTCCTCGAACACGAACTTCAGATCCTCTTCGTCGGAAAGGCGCGGCTTGCCGCCAAGATCAGCATGCAATTCAGTAAGGCTGACACGTCGGTCGGCCGGCAGCACCGCGAGCAGATGGAGATCCCCGACCTCGAGCAGCACTGCCTTGGCGATCTGCTTCGCCGGGATGCCACAGATCAGCGCGCTCTGCATCGCGGACCTGGTGGGTGCGTGCCCAACGACTTCATATTCCGCTTCCTGGTCGTCGAGAAAGGCGTGGAGTCGCGGCGCGATACTCATGGCATTCTCCAGTGCGTGTCGTTTTTCCCGCGCTCATAGGATGCAACGGAGGTGAGACTGGCCTGTTCCCACTTTCATCCTGCGCGATACACGATCAATCCCGCATTTGTTCCTTGCGCCCAAATGCCTTGCGCAACTCGTCCTTGGCCACCTCGAGGATGCGCTGTCGCTCCTTCGGCAGATTGCCGCCGGCACGATTGATATAGAAGGTCAGCATCGACATCGCCGACTGGAAGGCGCTCGTCCTTCTTCGCCGGCTGTGCTCGGCCGAATGCTTGAGCGATTTCGCGATCGCGGCGGGGTCTTCAAGCGCGAACACGCCCTGTTCGAGATTGAGCGCGTTCGAGTGCTCGGTGACGTCTTGCGACCATTTCTTTCGCTTGGCCATATGCACCCCGTCAATGGCGCTTGAAATAATGCACTTCGCGCTCGTGCTTCTCGGCCGCTTCGCGCGTCGCAAAAGTGCCGAGATTTCGGCGTTTACCCGTTTTGGGGTCGGTCTTTCGCGAATAGAGCCGAAATTCACCCGAAGGCAGTTTGCGGATCATACGCCCTCCTGTCGGCATCGCAGCCGGCAAGTCGCTCATAGTGCAGCGCGAAATCGAGCATGCGTGAGCGCACTGCAGGTTTGCGCGTCCGATTCGCAAGCCACCGACATTGAAACGCACGCGCGTTCCGATAGTCATCATCTCCAGGTTTTGCCCGGCGCAGTTGGTCGCGCGAAGTTTCGGCCGAGACATGGTCACGTTCTAAAAAATCATGGGCCAACGCGGCACCCAGGATTTCGCCATCCTGGATCATCTTCTTCATAAGAGGAATCTTCCTATCCCCTTATGAACCAACTTCGCGACAAGGAGTTTCCTATCGTTATGCTGTCCTTCGTCTGAGGAAGAGCGCCCCGATCTGAAGATCGCGCAGCAATGAAGTCAAGCTGGTGAGTGAAAAGCGAAATTTCTCGCTAAGCCGCAGAACTGCGTCTTCTCTGGCGGAGAGGGTGGGAGTCTACGCCACATGGGGTGACATACCGCATTTTCCCTGATTTCTGCCTGTTTCATCGTTGCAATGAGGTACGCATCTGAGGTACGCGTGAGGTACGCACCAACTCTCTCTGGAGTTTTCATGGCCTCTCGCAAACCCTCGCTTGGCCCCTATCTTGAATGGAACAACGGCACCATCCGCGTTTCCGTCGCCGTCCCGAGATCGCTGCATGACATCCTACCGACGCGTCTAAAGCGTTCCCTCCACACTGACAGTCCCGCCAATGCCGAACGCATCAAGCATGGCGTGGTGCAAGAATTGAAGGATCAGATCACCGCCGCCGCCCTGAAGGCCAAGCAAGGTAAGGCATCGCTCACCGGAGAGGCGCTTGAATGGCGCGAGGAAATCGATACCAAGACAGACCGCCGCGAAGCCGAGACGCTGTCGTTCCTTCTGAAGGACAGAGCCGAAGAGATCGAAAAGAAGGCGGGCCGAGCGGTGGCGCAGGAGTTCTATGAGGTCGCCAGCGGCCAAGCCACACCCATCGACGCCATGCTGGAAACCTATCTCGCAACCAGCGGTCTCCGGCCCCGTAGTTTCGACGAGGCCCGCCGTGCTGTTCGCGTCTATCGGGAGTGGAGCGCTGCAGCTGGCGCACCGCAGACTATCGAAGGCCTCAACCGCAAGGTGGCTGGTCGTTTCGTATCAGAGCGGCTCCTGACCACGATCAGCCGCAAGACCACGGAGAAGTACCTGTCATTCCTCTCGGGCTACTGGAAGTGGCTCAAGGGCAAGGGATATGTTGAGGAGAGCCCGTGGAGCGGTCAGCTGGAGGGCGTCGGCAAGGGGAAGACCAAGCGGGCAAACATCGCCGCTGCCGGGGCGAATGGCTCGAACGGCAAGGGAACTGTCAGGAATTTTGTGCGCGAGGTCATATAGATGGATAAGAAAGGACCATCGATATGGCGATCGACAAGGATGTGCTGGACCAGCTTCTCGCTGGGCGTGATCCGCAGGAGCTGTTCGCGAAAGACGGGTTGCTCGACGAGTTGAAGAAGGCGTTGTCGGAGCGGATGCTCTCGGCCGAGCTGGACGATCATCTCGAGACAGAAAGCGCCGAAGGCGCAACTTTCAATCGGCGCAATGGCTCGTCGAAGAAGACGGTGCTGACGGGGACGTCGAGGCTGACGCTGGATGTGCCCCGCGACCGCGCGGGCACCTTCGATCCCAAGCTGATCGCCAAGTATCAGCGCCGCTTTCCCGACTTTGATGACAAGATCATCTCGATGTACGCGCGCGGCATGAGCGTGCGCGAGATCCGCGGGCATCTCGAAGAGCTTTATGGGATCGACGTGTCGCCCGACCTGATCTCGACGATCACCGATGCCGTGCTGGAGGCCGTTGCCGAGTGGCAGGGTCGACCGCTCGACGCCTGCTACCCGCTGGTCTTCTTCGACGCGATCCGGGTCAAGATCCGCGACGAGGGCTTCGTCCGCAACAAGGCGGTCTACATCGCGCTCGGCATCCTGCCCGATGGCACCAAGGAGATTCTGGGCATCTGGATAGAACAGACCGAAGGCGCGAAGTTCTGGCTCAGGGTCATGAACGAGCTCAAGAATCGCGGTGTCGCCGATATCCTGATCGCCGTCGTCGATGGCCTCAAGGGCTTCCCCGACGCGATCAACGCGGTCTTCCCCGAGACCGTCGTCCAAA